>DASQZE010000588.1:0-27070 GCA_035638875.1 Longimicrobium sp. | reverse complement strand
TGCGCTCGCTCCCCCTGGCGCCGCGGACCGTGGCCGTGGGGCAGGTGTTCACCTCCGCCGCCATGATCGCCGCGATGAACCTGGTGCTGCTGGGCGCGGCGGCGGCCGTGGCGGGCTGGCGGGTGGAGCCGCGGATGGCCGCCGCCGCGGCGGCCGGCGCCGTGCCCATGGCGTGGCTGGCCGTAACGCTGGAGAACTGGCTGTTCCTGCTCTTTCCCTCGCGCACGCAGGCGGACGGCGGCCAGGTGAACGCGTTCATGGGAAAGCAGATCGCCAAGATGTTCTTCAAGCTGGTGCTGCTGGCCGTGGTGGCCGGCGTGGCGGGGCTCGTGGCCACGGCGGGCTCGTGGCTGGCCGGCGCCTGGGGCGCCGCGGCCGGCGTGGTGCTGATCGTCCTGCTCGCGTGCGCCGGGGCCACGGCCCTGCTGGCGCGGGCCTTTCGCGGATTCGACTTCACGGTGGACGCCCCCGCATGAGCCTCGGCTTCCCTTCGATCAAGATCCGGCGCCGCATCCCGCGCGTGCCGATTCTGGGCCTGTGCCTGCTCGCGGCCGCCTGCGCCGGCGAGCGCCCGGAGGCCGGCGACCGGCCCGTGGCCACGGCAGCCGCCCCGGACTCGCTGCCCCCGCCGGCCGCGCCGGGGAGCGGTGAGCCCAACCTGGCCGTGGGGCCGGACGGGCGCGTGTACCTGTCGTGGATCGAGCCGGCGCCGGACAGCGCGCACGCCCTGCGCTTCAGCGTGCTGGAGGGCGACGCGTGGTCGGCGCCGCGGACCATCGCCAGCGGGCGCGACTGGTTCGTGAACTGGGCGGATTTCCCCGCGCTCGCCGTGCTGCCGGGCGGGCAGATGGCGGCGCACTGGCTGCAGAAGAGCGGCACGAGCACGTACGCCTATGACGTGCGCGTCTCCGTCAGCGCGGACGGTGGCGCCACGTGGTCGCCGGGCATGGTGCCGCACACGGACGGCACGGCCAGCGAGCACGGATTCGTCTCGATGTGGCACGCGCCGGGCGATTCCGTGGGGCTGGTGTGGCTGGACGGCCGCAAGTACGGCGCGTCGGACGATGAGCACGACCTGCGGAACGAGATGACGCTGCGCTACACGACCGTCGGCGCGGACGGGCGGGCGGCGCCGGACCGGGAGATCGACGGCCGCGTGTGCGACTGCTGCCAGACGGGGATGGCGATGACGTCCACGGGCCCGCTCGTGGTGTACCGCGACCGCACGGCGGACGAGGTGCGCGACATCTACGTCACGCGGCTGGTGAACGGCGCCTGGACCCCCGGCCGCCCCGTGCACGCGGACGGCTGGGTGATGCCTGCGTGCCCCGTGAACGGCCCGCAGGCGGACGCGGACGGGCAGCGCGCGGCCGTCGCCTGGTTCACGGCCGCGGACAGCACCCCCGCCGTGAAGCTGGCGTTTTCCACGGACGGCGGCGCCACGTTCGGCGCGCCCGTGCGGGTGGACGGCGGCAACCCGGAGGGACGCGTGGACGTGCAGCTGCTGCCGGGCGGCGCGGCGCTGGTGAGCTGGGTCGAGCGCACGGGCGAGGCGCGGGCGGAGGTGCGCATCCGCCGGGTGGGCGCGGACGGGCGGCTGGGCGAGCCGCGGACGCTGGCGGCCAGCAGCTCCGCGCGCTCCACGGGATTTCCGCGCATGGTCCGTGCGGGCGACCAGCTGGTGTTCGCGTGGACGGGCGCCGGCAAGCCGTCCAGCATCCATTCCGCGCGCATGGCCGTGGCCGCCTTTCGCTGATCCGCACCGAGACGAGACGTGATGCGCTGGATGATCCGTATCCCCCGACTTCTCCCCGCGGTCCTGTTGGTCGCGGCCTGCGGCGACGTGCCTGGCGGCGGCCCCGTGCGCGTGGGCGGCGAGGCGCCAAGCTACGCCGCGGAGACGCTGGAGGGTGAGCGCAGCGCCCTGGTGCAGCTGCGCGGCAAGCCCGTGCTGCTGAACGTGTGGGCCACATGGTGCCACCCCTGCCGGCAGGAGATCCCCGCCCTGGAGGAGCTGCACCGCGCGTACGGCCCCCGCGGGCTGCAGGTGATCGGCGTCAGCATCGACCAGGGCGACCAGGAGCAGGGGATCCGCGAGTTCATGCAGGAGTTCGGCGCCAGCTACCCCGTGTGGCTGGACCCCGAGGGCGAGGTGGCGACGGTGTTCAGCACCGTGGGCGTGCCCAACACGTTCCTCATCGGCCCGGACGGCCAGGTGCTGTGGAAGCACGTGGGCCCCGTAAAGGCGACGGATGCGACGCTGCGCCGCCTGATCGAGGAATCGCTCCCCGCCTCGAAGACCTGAGAATCCGTCGGGGCCAGGCGCGAACGTTGTCTTCCTGAGGGAGCCGCGCGCGGCAGCGTCCCGCGCCGGATGGCGGCGGGCGACTGAAGGATCGCCTCGCCCGCGCATGACCGCCGCGAATGGGCACGGTGTTCGCCCGCCGACGGATTCAGAGATGCGCGGCTCCAGCCGGCTCCTCGCATAAGGTGACGGCGCGTTGCCGAAGCGGGCGGTCGTCCCGCTACGTCATCCGGGTTTCCGGCGCAGGCAGACTCTTACGGATCGCGATCAGGTGGATGATGTGCCACGCCAAGCATCCGCCTCTGCCGCCACGATCCTGCCTCTTCGAAAAAACGCGGATCCCGTCCCCTCGCCGGCAGCAGCCGATCTACCAAGGGCCTGATGCACCCTGCCGCTCGCCTCCGGTCCGCCTCCGGCCGTCACGATGACACCCGGCACCCGTTCGACGTGCACTGCATGGGCGCCGTGGCCATCGCCCTGCTGCTCCTGCTGCTGGATTGAGGCGAGACGGGGAGGCCGGCGCCGGCGAGTCTGTGCGCGGCGGAGACAGAGCGAATGAATTCGCCGCAACGAAGACACGATGTCCGCCTGCGCGGACTGTCCGTCACGGGCGGGTGCCACGCCACCGGCAGGGCACTTTGGGTGGCCACATCTCGCCGCCCCCGTCGCGGTGCGGATGGCTCTCGGCACTCCCGTGATGGGAGGGAAGGGCAGCAACCAAGCTACTTCGGCTGGTAGGGTCTGCGCTCAACGCCCGCGTGCTTGAGCTCCGCGACCATCTGAGCCAGCCACTCTCCCCGGTCGTCCAGCACGACGTGGAGCATCTCGTAGTCGGAGGGTCGCTCGACACCATCCTCGTAGAGCACCAGTACCCGGTCGATCCCCAGCAAGCTGGCGAAGTAGCCCAGCTCAAAGATCACGTTCTGCCGCGCACGGGGCTTAAGCGTCTCGCGCACCTTGGCCAGGGCCTGACGGTCCTTCGATTCGAGGTGTGGCTTGAGCTTCCGGGCGGTATTGCCCAGATCGTCCCCCGTGAGGATCACGATGGCGAAGTGCATCCGCTTCGCAGCCAGGCGCAGCTTGTCGAACACCGGCCCCATCCCCGGCCTCTCGACAAGGACCACCGGCTCCAGGCCAAGTTCCACGAGCTTCGCCCGTACCTGCCCGCGGACCGCGGTATCGTGCCCATGCACGACGAACACCCGCGGCACCAGCCTGTCGTGGATGGCCGCGCGCAAACCGATCAAGGCCGGGTCCTGATCGATCGAATGCTTGTAGATGATTTGTGGAAGGGCGCTGTGTGGTGCTCCCAACCGGTCCAGCATGCCGGTGAACTGCTCTATGTCCTTCTTGCGGTGGTTGGTGATCAACAGCGAGGGAATGTGCTTCGCCTCGTTGAGCGCGATGGACAACCCGCTCATGTCGTTGGGCTCGTCCCCCTTGAGCTGCAGGTCCAGCACGGCCAGGTCCACCACGTTTCGTCTCAGCACCTCGCGGGCCGCCTGGTCGCTGGCGGCCCTGAGCACATCGTGTCCGTCGTCCTTGAGCCGTTCTTCGACAAGGCGGCAGAACAGCGAATCGTCATCCGCGACAAGAATCTTCCATGGGGTTCTGCTCATGATCCCGTGGCGTGGAGGTGGCTGAGCTGCGCCTCGGTCGCAACCGGGAGCGAGATGCGCGCGATGGTACCTGAACGGCCGTCCGAGCGGCTGGAGTGCTGCACCTCGCCTCCGTAGGTGAGGAGGATGTTCTGCGCGTTGATGAGCCCGATCCCCATCCCTTCGCCCGCCGGCCGCGTGGACACCAGCTGCCGCGACAGGCGTGCGACGATCTCCGGCGGAATGCCGCACCCCGTGTCCGCGCAGTCGATTTCGATGGTGGCGCCGATCCGGCGTGTGCTCACCACCACGTCACGGTGCTTGGAGTGCGCTACGGCTTTGACCGCATTGTCGATCAGGATGCCGAGAGCGCGGAGCATCCACTGCCGGTTTACGTAGATTCGGTCTTCGCCGGGTTGCAGGGCCACGGTCAGGTTCACGCCCGTGACCGCTTCACGCTGGTTCCAGGTCTCCACCGCCTGCCGCGCCAGGTCGCTCGCGGAGATCACCTCCATCTCTTCGTCCGCCTGCACGAGCACGGGCGGAGCGGACATCTCACGCAGGGCGAGCTCCAGGAACTCGTTGACGGAGGCACGCAGCGACTCACCCACTTCGGGCGTGACTTCGTTCCTCTCCTGGGCGTCCTCCAGGCGGTCGTGCCATAGGCGCGCCCAACCGCGCAGGGAGACCGTGAAGCGGGTCACACTGTGGCGCCACTCCCCGTCCACCAGGAAATACCGTGCGAGGGAGTTGGCGGCCTCGGAGCGGCGCAGCGTCGTCCGGAGATCCTCGTGCAGTTGCGCGTTGTAGATGGCGATCGCCGCCTGGTCGGCGAAAAGCTGGATGTTGCCGCATTCTTCACGCGTAAAGCGATGCAGGTCTCGGAAGTTGACGAACATCACCCCCACGGGCTGCGCATCCCCCAGTGTGCCGCCCTCCTTTTGCTGCCGTACCCGCAGCGATACGGCCACGCAGGAGGCGATCTTCTCCGCTACGCTGAAACGGGTGTCCATGAAGTCCTCGTCAGCAGTCACATCCTCCACGACCCGCATGGCCTCGCCCCGCAGCACCCGGTGGACAAAGCCATCCACGACCTTGTCGTCCTCCGCATCGAGCGACGGCTCGTCCCACACGCCGACGGAAGTAGGCGGGTCCAGCAGGGTACCTGACCTGTGGTCATACCGGTACAGGGTGACCGCGTCCCCCGAAAGCGCTTCGCGTGTTCCCTCCACGACCGTCTTGAGCACCTTTTGCAGGGGCTCGGCCGTGCTCACCCGGGCCAGCACCTGCGCCGTCTTGCGTGCATGGTTCACCTGGGCCAGCACGTCGTTCATCTGCGCCTTCTTGAGCGTGAGCGCCGCTCGCTCGGCAAAGCGCAATGCGACGTGCGCATCGGCGGTATCGAACGGCCTGGTCTCGGCGTAGTTGACGTACAGCACGCCCAGCTGCTCGTGCCCCAGCGTGAGCGCGACGCCCTGAAAGCTGTGTGCGCCGACCGCCTCCAGCACTTCCCGGGTGGACTCCGACAGGAAGTCGTACCGCACGGGGTCCACCACTTCCACCGGGAGCCATCCGCTCTCCAGGACCGTGTACGCGGTGCCCCCGTGCTGCGGCGGTCGCTGCCGCACCATGGCTTCTACCGCGCGCGGCAGCCCGGCGCAGGCTTCCATGCGAAAGCTTCCCCCTCCTGCGGCATCGTACGTCCACAGCACGGCGGAGCTGGCGTGGAAGATGGCGAGCGCTGCGCTGACGATCTGTTCCTGCACGTCCGCCAACGCGTTCCACCCCGCGTCGACGGACGGGCGGGGCCGGTCGGCCAGGGCTTCCAGCGTGGCCAGCTGATCGGGGGTAAACAGCCGCCACGGCTCGGGATTCTCGTCGATGGCCGCGCCCGCGGTGGCGACCAGGCGTCCCAGGCGCTTGAGGTCGTCAAAGGTGGGCAGCTTGAGCGCGAACGGGTTGTCGGCCATTACGAAGCCGAGGACGTCGCCGCTGAGCACCAGCGGCACCAGCACCACGGCGGGCACGGGCTGGTAGGCTTCCAGCACCGCGGCCGGAAACAGCTCCAGATCGGCCGCGGCCTCGATGATCGTACCACCGTCCTCATGCGCGGTCTGCATCATCATCAGGAACTCGGGGGAGCAGTCCGCCTGCACCGCTCTGACGCGCAGATCCAGCGGGGTCTGGATGTGCCCGTGCGCCTCCAGGTGGGTGAGGTAGTGGCCCACGTCCTCCATCCCCGCCTCTTCGTGCCGGTCCCAGTCGGCGCGAGCCTCCGCGTTGGTCAGGTGCCCGATGGCGAAGCCGCCACGAAGCATGCGGCGCGCCTCGTCCAGCATGAACACCGCGGCGCGGTTGAAGCCGAGTCCGTACCCTGCCGTGATGCCGGTCAGGAGCGCGGGGAGGGCCTTGCGCGGATCGGGCGAGCGGCGGATGAACTCCTCGATGCGGCCCAGCGCGCTGGAGCGGACGAAGCTGCGACGTTCCCAGTTCCACAGGATGGAGCTCTGCAGGATGGTTGACACGTGATCGGCGAACATCACCAGTACGTCGCGGTCGATCTCCACGAACCGTCGCAGGGTTGACCCGCCGGCGATCACCAGGACGGATGCCACGTCTCCCCCGGCCCGTCGCAGCGGTGCGCCGATGGCCAGCGGGAAGTCCCTGCCGCCGACCGCGTACGGCTTGCCAAGTTCCGCGGCCATCCACACCTGCGGTGTGCCGGTGAGCGCCACCAGCCCGGCGACGGACTGGTCCAGGGACTCGCGGTCACCGCGCACCCTTGCCGGCAAGCCGGTGGCGGCGGTCACCACCACGTTCTCGAACTCATCGTCTACGTCGTACAGGCAGGCGCACTCGTATTCCAGCAGCTCCACCGCCACACGGGTGAGCTCGTGCCGCAGCTGCCGCGTCTCCATCTCCCCGTACAGGTGCTTTCGTGCGGCAAACAGCCGGTTGACGAGATCGTCGCGGCGCTGGTCCATCCGGGCCCGCTCCTCCAGCGCGGCCAGCAGCACGTCGTTCTCCATGGCCGTCGCGAAGATCCGGGCCGTGCGCTCGTCCTCGTCGCTGAAGCCGATGCCCGGTGACGCCTCGCCCCCGGGCTCGCGGCGGTTCTCGATGCGCAGCAGCCCCAGCAGTTCGCGTTTTTGTCCGCGCCGCAGCAGGGGAACGGCGAGCAGCGAGCAACACTGGCCCGAGGGCTTGTGGTCGTTGGGCAGCCCGCGAGTCGCAAAGTGTGACGTCAGCGCCTCGCCGTGTGCCCGGAATACCCGGCGCTCGTGCGCGATGTGGCCGGTCAGTCCCGTCCGGTGGCCGGTCTGGATGCGAAAGCGGCGTCCAAGGTCGAGCTTGCCCGGCACGTACCCGAACCCCGCCTCCAGCGTCAGGAAGTCAGGTGTATGGGCCAGCAGCACACTGCACGATTCGGCGTTCAGCACCCTGGCCGCTTCTTGCGCAATGAGCGTGAGCCGCTCATCGAGCGTGGTGACACCGAACTGGATGAGAATGCGGTGGAGCGCTTGAAAAACTCCGCCCTGTGCCTGCTGTGCTTCATCACGCTCCGCAAAGCGGGCCCGCAACTCGGTGTTCGCCAGCACCATGGCGGCCTGGTCCGCCAGCAGGCCCAGGCGAGCAGCTTCGTCGGCGGTAAAGCGCCGTCCGGCATCATCGTCGATGTACAGCACGCCCGTGATCTTCCCCTGCCAGCGCAGCAGCACCTCCAGTACGGCCCCGAAGGAGGTCTCGTCTTCAAAGACGCCGGCGCGCCCTTCCCAGCCGCGGTAGTTGGATTCGGTGACGTACTGCAGTTCGCTCTGCACCAGCCGGCCGGCCAGTCCCTCGCCAGGGCGCAGCTTCGTACCCCGGTGGTGGGGGCGCAGGTAGTCGGCGACCAGCGTGAGCTGGTCCTGTTCCGGTGAGTAGCGGTAGAGACCCCCGCTCTTGGCCTGCAGCGCGGCGACTGCTTGCTCCACGACGCGGTTGAGGAGCGTTTCCTTGTCCCGTTCATCCAGCTGCAGCAGCGAGCCGATCGCGATGTTGGCCTGCCGCAGCGTCTGCATCTCGTCGCTGTGGAGAAGAGCCTGCTCCTTGAAGTTTGCGTTCTCCACGGCCACCGCAACCTGTCGGGCGATTACCTGGCAGAGCACGACCTCGTCCTCGTCGAAGACGCGGGCGCCGGCCGTGTCGTGCACACTGAGCCACCCGAGCAGGCGCTCGCCGCGTACCACCGGGACGAGGAGCAGGGCGCGGACGCCGGCCTGCTCCAGCAAGCCGCGGACGGGTTCCAGCACGTCGTCGGCGGATACGTCGGAAAACTGGAGAGGCGCGCGCGTGCGTACCCGCTCCTGGAGACGTGGATGCTGGCGCAGCGAGATCTCCGCTCCCGCCACCCCGGTCTCCGGGTACTCGGCGCGGAGAATTCCCCGTCCTCGGTCGGCGGAAAGCAGCACCACCGCGGCGTGACCCTTCCCGACCAGGTCCACCAGGGCGGTGCACGCGGCGTGCAGGGCTGCGTCGAGCTCCGTCGCGGCAGCGATCTGATCGCAGACGCGGGCCGCCGAGGCAAAGCGGAAGTTGCCGCGCCCGGTGGCGAAGAGGGTTGCTGGGGCCGTATCTGAGATCGTCATTGGAATCCCCGTCGATTGTCTGCAGGCTACGCGCAGGGTCCCGCCGGCGGCGATCGCGGCCGCAACGGGTACGCGGCCCCGGAATCACGGAGCCACCCCACGCGCAGTAAGCGACAAAGTAAGCATGGAGTGCGGAAACCCCCAGTGTTTTCTACGCCGGGACCCGAAGCCCCCATGCTGGTCGGCCGGGTGGATCACTGCGAGAGAAAGAAAAGAGGTGTGCTGCTCGACGAGAACACGTGCCTCCGCTTTGCTCCTGTCGGCCGTGGCGCTGAGTGGAGCCGGCGCATCCGTATCGGACGAGTGGCGGGTGGTACCCGATCCAGCAAAGGCAAAACGGCGCCCGGCGAGAAACTCTCGCCGGGCGCCGTCGTTCATCCACCGGGACCGCCGTGGCTCAGGCGGAGACGGGGGCGGGGGCGGGCTGCAGGTACGTTGAGCTCACCCATCCGCCGGCGCCGGTGGCCTGCACAACGATGTGCGTCCACCCGCCCTGCGCCTGCTGCGCGTGCACGAGGGTGCCCTGCGGCAGCGGCGCCCCCACGGTCGGGTTGCCGGCGCCGGGGCCGCTGCGCACGTTCAGGCTGGGGGCCGTGACCGTAAAGACCTGCCCCGTCGCCACCGGCTGCGCGGGCGCGGGCTGCGGCGTGGGCACCCCGCCCGGCACGGCGGCGATCACGCTCGCCCGCAGCACCGTCTCCAGCTTCTGCGCGTATCCCGCGATGCGGTCCGCCTGGTCCAGCCCGTTGATGATCTTGCGCGCGTTCACGTAGTCGCAGGTGCCGGCGTTGATGAACCGCGACAGCTTGGCCCCCGTGAACGAGCCCGTGCGCATGCCGTACGACAGGATGCCGTAGGCGATGTCGGCGTCCAGCGCCAGCGACGGCTCGTACAGCAGCCGGTTGCCCAGCACCTTGCCCATGTTGCGGTAGTTGTAGTCCCACGTGAGCTGCACGTAGCCGCGGCCGTAGTACACGTTGCTGTAGCTGGTGCCCGCCGGGTCCGTCACGGTGACGGGCAGGCCGTACTTGTGGCCCCTGCCCTTGCCGTACTCCTCGATGGGCCGCCACGTCCCCGCGCACTCGTGCTTCACCGTGGCGAACATATACGCCAGCCAGCGGATGTCCGTGATCTCCGGATCCGCCTCCGCGGCCCCCAGCAGCGCGTCCAGCCCCGCGCGCTGGCTGTCGTTCAGGGCGCCGAACGCGGTCGTGTATCCGGCATAGAACTTCTGGCGGTCGAATCGCATGGGGAAGGTCTCGCGAGGGGATGGATGGGGAAAGACGATGCCGGTGCGGAAGGGTGCAGCGCCCGGGACGGCAGGCCGCGCGGGCGCTGCAAGATCACACGGACCCTTCGCCCTGACAACCCTTTTCGGCCGATGGGGATGCGGACCGGTCCGCCCCTTGCCGGAAGGTGCACACGGGGGACGCGCGCGGAAACCTGGACGGGGAGGGGCGGATGATCCGGTACGGACCGGCGGGGTGGATGTACGACGACTGGGCGGGCGTGGTGTATCCCGCCCCCAAGCCGCGGAAGTTCGATCCGCTGGCGTACCTGGCGGGGTACTTCGACACCATCGAGATCAACTCCACCTTCTACCGCCCCGCCTCGCCCACGACGGTCGCCAGCTGGCTGCGGCGGGTGGAGCACAACCCGCGCTTTCGCTTTGCGGTCAAGCTGTCGCAGCGCTTTACCCACAAGCGCACCACCACGTGGACGCCGGACGAGGTGGACGAGGTGCGCGCCGGCTTCGACCCCATGCTGGAGAGCGGGCGGCTGGGCGCCGTGCTCATCCAGTTCCCCTGGTCGTTCAAGCGCACGGACGAGAACCGCGAGTGGCTGGATGACCTGACGCGCACCTTTGGGCACTACCCGCTGGTGCTGGAGGTACGCCACGAGACGTGGAACACGCCGGCCCTGTTCGATGCGCTCACGGAGCGGGGCATCGGGTTCGTGAACATCGACCAGCCGCTGTTCAAGAACTCCATCAAGCCCACGGCCCACGCCACCTCGCCGGTGGGCTACGTACGCGTGCACGGCCGCAACTACCAGGACTGGTTCCGCCAAAAAGCCGGCCGCGACGAGCGCTACGACTACCTGTACACCCCCGACGAGCTCAAGCCCTGGGCGGACCGGACCAGGGAGATCGCCGCGGAGCCGCAGACGGAGGACGTGTTCGTGGTCACCAACAACCACTTTCGCGGCAAGGCCGTCACCAACGCGCTGCAGCTGCAGTCCATGGTGGAGGGAAGAAAGGTGCCCGCCCCGCCGCCGCTGTTCAACGAGTACGGCGAGACTCTGGAGCCCTACGCCGAGCGGGCTGCGGCGGAGTAGCCGCGTCGAGCAGACGCGGTGGGGCAGACGCGGCGGGACAGGGGCCGTCCGCGCGGGCGGAGCCCCCCCCGGACGGGCGCGTCGGGGGTCCTGCTCGGGCCCGCCGCGCGAGCAGGCTTGTTCGCCGCATCCGTTCCCGGTAAATTCGCCGGGCCCTTCCGCGAGCAATCCCGCCCGATCGGCACTTCGTTCCATCCGCAGTCCTCCCGAGAACTACCATGCGAGCTCACCTTCCGCTGCTGGCCATCCTGGTGGCTGCGGCCGCCCCGGCTGCCGCGCAGGCCCCCGTCATCACCGACCAGGGCGATCCCTCCGTCCGCAGCGACACCGTGTACCGCCTGGCGGTGGACCGCGCGGACTACCCCGAGGAAAGCTACGTCGTGCTGCTGGACGACGGCGTTGTGCGCCGCGAGGCCGACGGCACCGGCGTGGTCACCTACCGCACCGTGGCGCAGATCCTGACCCCCGACGCCGTGGAGAACTTCGGCGAGCTGAGCTTTGGCTGGGACCGCGGGCGCGAGCGCTTTCGGCTCAACTGGGTGCGCGTGATCGACGCCAAGACGGGGCAGGTGATCAGCGACAAGCCCGTGCACGAGCAGGAGAGCCTGGCCGAGGTCTCGTTCGATGCGCCCGTGTACACCGACCAGCAGACCAAGCGCGTGTCGCTGGGCGGCGTGGCGGCGGGCACCATCGTGGACTACAGCTACACCACCGAGACCCTGCAGCCCGTGCTCCCCGGCGACTTCGCGCAGTTCTGGGGCATCCACACGGGCGCCCCCACCCGCCGCTCGCGCTACGTGCTGGACCTGCCGGCGGGGTACGAGCCGCGGCTCAAGGAGACCAACCTCACCTTTCGCCCCCGCGTGCAGGAGCGCGGCGGCCGGCGCGTGACTACGTGGGCCGTGAACGACCTGCCCAAGATCGCCCCGGAGCCGTTCGCCTCGGTGGACTCCAACACGGTGTTCATGTCGCTCAGGGTGGGCGGCCGCACCGAGTGGACGGACGTGTCGCGCTGGTACGCCGGGCTGTCCGCCGACCGCTACACGCTCACCCCCGAGATCGAGGCGCGGGTGGCGCAGGTGGTGCGCGATGCGCGGACCCTGGAAGATTCGCTGCGGGCCGTGCACCGCTGGGTCGCGCAGGACTTTCGCTACGTGTCGCTCTCCCTGGGCATCGGCGGATACCAGCCGCGCACGCCGGAGGAGGTGTTCCGCACCCAGTACGGCGACTGCAAGGACAAGGCGACGCTGTTCATCGCCATCGCCCGGCGCTTTGGCGTGAACGCCTACCCCGTGCTGCTGAACTCCGACGGCGGCGACGGGCGCGAGATGCCGTCCGTGGGCCTGTTCGACCACATGATCGCGGCCGTGGAGCGGCCAGGGGGCGGCTACACGTACCTGGACCTCACGGCCGAGATCATCCCCTGGGGAAGCGTGAGCCCCAGCTACCAGGGCGGCTTCGGCCTGGTGGTGCACCCCGACGGGCGCCCGGAGGAGGTCACGTTCCCCCTGAACGAGCCCTCGGCCAACCGCATCGAGACGGTGGTGGCGGGGGAGCTGGCGGCCGACGGCACGTTCAGCGGCACGTTCACCCGCAACACCACGGGCTCGCTGCAGTACAGCCTGCGCAGCGCGTTTGCCAGCACCATCACGCCCAAGGACCGCCAGGAGATGACGCGCAACATGGCGCAGAACCTCTTCGAGGGCGCCCGCGGCGACAGCCTGGAGATCTTCGACGGCAAGGACCTGGACGCCGAGCCGCGCATCCGGCTGTGGCTGTCGGGCGGGCGGGCGGCGCGCACCTCCGGGGGCACGCTCATCCTCAGCGTGCCGTTCGCCAACGGCACCATGCAGGAGGCCATCAACGAGATCGAGGCGCACCAGGGCCCGCGCCGCTTCGACATCGACGCGGGGAGCGTGATCGGGGCGTTCGAGTCCAGGACGGAGTTCCGCGTGACCCTGCCCGAGGGATACCGCGCGCGCCTGCCGGACAACGTGACGGCGCAGGGCGTGTTCGGCCGCTACACCGCGGAGTTCGTGCAGGAAGGCCGCGAGCTGCGCGTGACGCGCCAGATGTCGGGCCGGCGCGGCCGCGAGCCCAAGGAGCGCATGCCCGAGCTGCTCTCCTTCCTTCGCGACATGGGCAAGGACGACGTCGTCTTCATCGTCGTGGAGCCCGCCGGGGACTGAGCGCCGCGCGCCGCAGGTGAACGAAGCGACCGCCCCCGGAGCCACGTTCCGGGGGCGGTTTTGTGATACGGATAACGCCTTTCTCCGTATCATGTTGCATGATGTGAAAAAACCCTTGTTTGCCGGCCCTGGCGCGTGTATTCTTCGTAGCCGTCCCACCTTCGCGGGCCCCTCTCGCCCACCGTCCCGCCGCCGAATCGACCCACCGTGCCCACGCCGACCATTCTGCTCGTCGACGCGCACGAGGACAGCCGCTTGATCTACGCTGCCGCGCTGGGCCATTACGGCTTTCGCGTGATGCAGGCGGAGTGCAGCGCCAACGCGCTGGAGCTGGCCCGCGCGCATCCGCCGCACCTGATCGTGCTGGCGGTTACCCTGTCGTCCGCGCCGGCGTGGGCCCTGCTGGGTGCCCTGCGCCAGTCCCCGGAGACGGCGGCCATCCCCGTGGTGGCCCTGAGCACCACCGGCCTTTCGGAGCACCGCACGCGTGCCCTGGAGCTGGGCTGTGCCGCCTTCCTGGTCAAGCCGCTCCCTCCGCTCGAGCTCCTCGCCGCCGCCCGCCAGGTGCTGGGCGCCGCGTAGACGATCTGGAGGGATGGTTGGGATACATTCATCCCGCGCAGCCTGTCCCCGACCCGGCGATTGAAATCGCGGCACCGAAAACGTGATGTCGGCCTTCGCCGACGGGTCCGGCACGGGCGGGTGCCGTGAGTTTGGCGGGGCTCGGGCGATGGGTGCCGTGGCCGGGCTGGGATCGGGGAGGGTGGCGGGATTCCGCCGGCCCGGCGAATGAATTCGCGGCAATGACCCCGCAATGTCGGCCTTCGCCGACAGCCCGTGCCCGCGCGGAGGATGTGCACCGCGGCGCCCTTCCGTAGTTGAAGCCCCGTTCGGCGAGCGCAGCGAGCCGAGACGGGGCTTACCGCTTTCCCAGCGGCGGCTTTAGCCGCTCCGGCCCGATGCCTGCCTTCTTTGATTGATGGGATGCTGGCTCCGCCCGACGCCTCTCCTCCCCACTCATTCCGGCTTGTCCTTGTCCTTGTCCTCCCAACGCCAAACCCCTCCCCCGACGTGCATCGGGAGAGGGGTTTCGACATCGGCATCCGCCGCGGATCGTTGCGATCCGCGCCAGCATCGGCGTCAGGTGGCCGTGGCGGCGGGCTCGCGGTACTTGGCGAGCACCTCCAGGAACACCTTGGACGAGCGGGCGAACGCACCGCGGCGGCGCAGCTCCGTGGGGCTGCTGCCCACGAACTTCTGCGTCACGCGCCGCAGCCCGCTGTCCGACGAATATCCGCAGGCATGCGCCACGCTCAGCACCGTGCGGCCCGGGTCGTCCAGCAGCTCCGCGGCCAGCAGAATGCGCATCCACGCCAGCAGCTTGCGCGGGGGCGGCAGCTCCGCGCGCTCGCACCACCGCAGCAGCGTGCGCCGCGACAGGCGCAGCTGGCGCGCCAGGTCACGCCCGTGCCCGCCCACGGCCACCACCTCCGCCGCCGCGTCCACGATGGCGCGGGCGCGTCCCGGCGTGTCCGCCGGCAGCACCTGCTCCAGCAACGCCTTGAGCGGCCGGCCCTGCGCCGCGCGAAAGCGCTGCACCATGGCCGCCGGCGTGTCGTCGTGGGCAATGGAGATCACCTGCACCACGCCCCACTTGCCCAGCGTGCGCAGGTCCTCGAGCCGGTTGGGCTTGATCTCCATGGCCGCGAACACCGCCGTGGAGGGGAACTCCACCAGCAGCGACTTCAGGCTCTGCGAGGGGCCGCCGGCTCCGCCCACGTCCTCGTACGGGTTCACCACCACGAGCGCCGAGGGCGGAGAGTCGCGCACCGCCTCTTCCAGCGAAGGCCAGTCGGGGACCGCCTGAAAGGTGTACTCCTTGCCGGCCACCTTGCGGACCCGCTCGCGAAAAGCCTCGTTGCTGTGCAGCACCAGCAGGGGGCGTGCGCCGATCTTCATGTCGTTCGTGGAGTGTGAGGGTGAGTGGCGGGGAGGTCAGCGGCCAACCAGCGACGCGTTGAGCGTGCGCACCAGGTCCATGGCAAACGTCTCGGCGCGGGCGGCCACCTCGGGCTCCGTCTCCGGCGCGGGCTCCGTGCGCTGCCGCACCCCGCGGTTGCGGCGCACCTGGTCCAGCACGGACTCCGCCGTCAGCAGCGTCTTGCTCTCGTGGCGCTCGCGGGCCACCTGCACGGCGCGCTCCGCCGCCCGCTCGGCGCGCTCGTACTCGCCCAGGGTGGCGGCGCCGTGGGCCAGCTCCAGCATGACCGTGGCGGCGTTGGCCAGCCCCGGCGAGCGCTGCATGCGGTCCCACACCTCGTCCCAGGTCTGGTCGAACAGGCGCCGCTCGCCGGCACCCGCCGCCGCGCGCACCGTGTTGGCCAGCACGCCCAGCCGGTCTTCCAGCCGCTGCATGTGGTGCACGAGGGCCTGAAAGACGGTGAGCGCCGGGGCGAACCGGCCGCGCTCCATCCAGAAATACCCCATGTCCAGGGCCAGGTACGCCAGCCGCGGGTGGTCCGGGCCGTACATCTCGAACGCCTCGCGGGCCAGCCGCTCCGCCTCGTCGGGCTGCCCCGTCTGCGCCAGGATCACGAACAGGTCGTGCAGCGCCGAGCCGTGCAGGGGGCGCATGCTGTGCCGCCGCGCCGAGCGCAGCGCCCGCAGGTGAAAGCGCCGCGCCGCGGGAAAGTTGCCCCGCTGCATGTACAGGTTGCCCAGCCCGGCAAAGGCCATGGCGTAGCTGCTCCAGTCGCCGCTCTGCCGCGCCAGCGCCACGGCGCGCCGGAACCACGTTTCCGCCCGCGCGTACTGCGCGTTGCGGCGCGCCAGGCGTCCCACGGCGTAGCTGGTGGCCGCGTCCGCCGGCAGCACCACGGCGGCGCCCTGCGCAAAGGCGATGGCGGTGCCCATGTGGCCGTGCGAATCCGCCCAGTGCGCCACGTGCTGGCAGGCCAGCGCCACCTGCTCCTCGCGCGCCGTCTCCGGCGATCCCATCGCGCGGATGAGCGCCATGAGTGCGGACTCCAGCTGCACCTCGGGGTCGCTGTCGCGCAGCACGCCGATGAGCGCGTCTTCCGCGCGCGGCTCGAACAGGCCCTCCCGCATCTCCGGCGGCGTGGTCCCCCACAGGTACACGCCCCGCACCACCTGGAACAGCAGCAGGCCCAGCGGCGTGCGCAGCTCGTCCAGCACCGCTACGCCCTCGAAGGCCTCTCCCCCGTGAAGGATGGCCGGGGGCGTACGCCAGCGGCGCGCGGTGCGCCGGACGGGCGGGGTCAGACGCCTGGGTCGCATGGGCGGTCCGGATGGGTCCTGGGTAGGGAGATCCCCGAGCGGGGCCATGATCCAGCGGACCGCATCATAACGCGTATCTCCTTTCCTCGCCATAGTCTTGCCCGCCCGGCGGCTGTCCGCGGCGTGGCGAAAGCGGAGTCGATGGTCAGCCGTTCAGGCTTGAAAGGAGCGGCTCCCGCGCCGTGTTTCCGCCCGCACCGGAGCGGCCACCGCGGAAACGAAGTGGACGAAGTGGATCAAGCTTCGCAGTCCGTATCACTTTGAGTCAGCTGCAGGCCAACGCTCGATCCCACCCTGAATGCAGGGAGGCACCGGAGAAATTATTCAAATGGTGTCCGGAATAGATTCTACAATCAAGGGTGCTGCCTGGGCGTTCGGAAGATGGAAACGGCCCGCTCCGAAGGGGACGGGTCACCCGGCCGCGATTCGCCGCAGGTCCTGGACGATGCGGTCCACGAAGCGCGGCACGTGCGGCCCCCCGCGGTCCAGGTCGATGGCCTGGAGCGCCGACGCCACGTCCGTGAGCGTCCCCTGCTCGTCCGCGAAGCCGGGCTGCAGCAGGTCCAGCTCCGCCAGCTGCGCGGCGATGTCGGAGAGCAGGGCGCGGATGGAGGCCAGGCGCGGCCCGCGCTCCATGGCCGACGCCGTCTTCAGGGCCTCCAGCTGCGCGATGGCGTCCTCGCACAGGCGCACGAACGTGGGCGGGTGCTGCGCGGGCGTGGGATCGGACATGGGCGTGCGGGAGTGCGGGAAGGGGACGGACGGACGACGGAAGTGCGAAAGTGCGAAAGTGCGAAAGTGCGAAAGTGCGAAGGTGCGATTCGGGCGCTGTGGCGGGCATCCGGCGGGGCCCCCTCCCGCTCGTTCCTCGCGACCTCCCCCAAAAAACCCTGGGGGAGGTGAGATGGATCGTGCGCGTCAGCCAACCTCGTGCATCGGCGGAGAGCCCCCTCCCCCCGGCCTCCCCCCCGCTCCGCGGAGGGAGGGGGATAACTTCGCGTTCCCCGAAGCCCGCCTGGCTGCTGGGGCTGGGGTGTATACCCTCTCCCACGCAGTTTGTGGGAGAGGGTGGGCGAGGTTTACGAGCCCGGGTGAGGGCCACCGCGGGCTTCGCCCCCCGACGGCAACGTCCCGTCCAACCTCCCTCCCCCACGCAGTTTGTGGGAGAGGGTCGGGGAGGGGGGCGCTCCGCCCGTGCGCCGGGTTCAGCCACCTTGCACGGACCGCCTCCGCCGTCCCCGTCCCCGTCCCCGTCCCCGCTCGCTACGCCGTCCGCTTCTTCCCCAGCCGGGGCACCACCACCGCGACGGCCACGATCCCCAGCAGGATGCGGAAGCCGTACTGCACGTACGGCGGCTCGCCCGCGGGAGTGAACGTGGGCAGCAGGTACTGGTCCGCCAGCAGCAGCGCGCCCGCCGTCAGCGCGATCAGCAGCCCCAGGATCAGCGGGTTGGCCTTGGTGCTCACCCCCGCGTGCTCCTCGTCGTCGATCTTTACGTGGTAAGTCTCGCGCAGCAGCGCCATCCCCAGGACGAACGTGATCAGCGCCACGACGACGGGGTAGATGAGCCCCGCGTACTGCGCCGCCACGGGAAATCCGCCCGGATTGAGCGTCGCCATGGCTACCATGGCCGTCGCGATCACCGGCAGGAATCCACCGAAGTAGCCGTTGCCCACGTGGTACGGCAGCGACACCGACGTGTACCGCACCCGCGCCGGAAAGCTCTCCACCAGGAACGCCGCGATGGGCCCGTAGACGATGGTCACGAACAGCACCAGCACCCACACGCACGCCGTGAGCGCCACCGGGTTGTACGTGCCCCCCTCCGGCGTAAAGCGCCACATCAGCTGAAAGATGGGGATGGTAAAGATGGCCGCCAGCAGGTTGCCCGCCATCATCACCTTCTTGCGGCCGATGCGGTCCGACAGCGCGCCGAAGACGATGAAGAACGGCGTCGCCAGGGCCAGCGCCACGGCGATGATCGTCCGCGTATCCACGAAATCCACCTTGCCCACGTTCTCCAGCCACGTGAGCGCGTAGAACTGGCCCGTGTACCACACCACCGCCTGTCCCGCCGCGGCGCCCCACAGCACCGTGAGCATGGTCTGCCACCGCGACGAGTTGCCGAAGCTCTCCGCCACGGGGCGCGTGGACGTCTTGCCCTGCGCCTTCATCCGCGTGAACAGCGGGCTTTCCTTGAGCCGCATGCGGATGAACAGCGACACCATCACCAGCACGGCGCTCAGCAGGAACGGGATGCGCCATCCCCACGCCTCCCAGTCTTCCTTGGAAAGCATGGAGCGCACGGCCAGGATCACCAGCAGCGACAGGAACAACCCTAGCGTGGCCGTCGTCTGGATGAACGCCGTGTAGAAGCCGCGGCGGTTGTCCGGCACGTGCTCGGCCACGTACGTCGCCGCGCCGCCGTACTCCCCGCCCAGCGCCAGCCCCTGGACCAGCCGCAGGAAGAGCAGGATGAGGGGCGCGAAGACGCCGATGGTCGCGTATCCCGGCAGGATCCCGATGACGAACGTGGCGCCGCCCATGATGAGCAGCGTCACCAGGAACGCGTACTTGCGCCCCACCACGTCGCCGATGCGCCCGAAGAACAGCGCGCCGAACGGCCGCGCCGCGAACCCCGCCGCAAAGGTCGCCAGCGTCTGCAGCAGCGCCAGCGTGGGATTGTCCTGGGGAAAGAAGGTCCCCGCCAGGATCGTGGCCAGCGAGCCGAAGATGTAGAAGTCGTACCACTCGATCATCGTCCCCACGGCGGACGCCATGATCACCTTCCAGATCGTGGCGCGGTCCGAGGGCTCGTGGACGTCCGTCGCGTGTGCGGCGTTGGGGGCGGCTTCGGCCATCGGGTTCTCCGGCGGGTGGATGAGGGTCGGTTCCGGGCGCGTTTGCGCGGTCCCGGCGCCCCGCATAGCTTGGCGAGCGAACGTCCGTTCCCGTACTGATGCAACACGATTGCCGCCACGCGCGAATCCGGCAAGTCCGGCCCGCGCGTTTCGGCGTCTGCGCGGCTCGGTGTACGGCGCTTGCAGTTGCGCGCGGCACCCCGGCCGGGTGCGCCGCCGCGCCGGTCCCGGCGATTTCGCCCAGCCCGTCCCACAGGAGATCCGGATGTCCTCCGAGCAGACTCTCGACTCGCTTCTCCAGGAAGACCGCTCGTTTCCCCCGCCGCCGGAGTTCGCCGCGCAGGCCAACGAAAACGACCGGGGGGTCTACGCCCGAGCGGACGCGGATCCCGAGGCGTACTGGGAGGGGTGGGCCCGGCGGCTGCACTGGTTCAAGCCGTGGGAGCGCGTGCTGGAGTGGAATCCGCCGTACGCCAAGTGGTTCGTCGGGGGCAAGCTGAATGCCGCCTACAACTGCCTGGACCGCCACGTGGAGGGCGGACTGGGCAACAAGACGGCCATGCTGTGGGAGGGCGAGCCGGGAGACAAGCGCGCCTACACCTACGCCGAGCTGCACCGCGAGGTGTCCCGCGCCGCCAACGCCCTCAAGGCGATGGGGGTGAAGAAGGGCGATCGCGTGGCCATCTACCTGCCCATGATCCCCGAGGCGGCCATCATCATGCTGGCCTGCGCCCGCATCGGCGCGCCGCACTCGGTGGTCTTCGGGGGATTCAGCGCGGAGAGCCTGCGCGACCGCATCCGCGACGCCGAGGCCCGCGTGCTCGTGACGGCGGACGGCGGATACCGGCGGGGCGGCATCGTCGCCCTGAAGCGCGCGGCGGACGAGGCGCTGGAGGAGCAGGGCGGATGCCCCACCATCGCGCACGTGCTCGTCGTCCGCCGCCACGGCGCGGAGGGGGATGCGGTCGGCGGCGCGGAGATGAAGGATGGGCGCGACCGCTGGTGGCACGACGTGGTGGACGGGACGTACGATGACTGTCCGGCGGAGGAGATGGACGCGGAGGACCTGCTGTACATCCTCTACACGTCCGGGACGACGGGAAAGCCCAAGGGCATCATGCACAGCACCGGGGGTTACCTCACCCAGTGCCTGGCGACGACCCAGCTCGTCTTCGACCTCAAGGACGACGACGTGTACTGGTGCACGGCCGACGTGGGATGGGTCACGGGGCACTCGTACATCGTCTACGGGCCCCTGGCCAACGGCGCCACCGTCCTGATGTACGAGGGCGCGCCGGACTTTCCCGACCGCGGCCGCTTCTGGCAGATCATCCAGGAATACCGGGCGACCATCTTCTACACGGCGCCCACCGCCATCCGCGCCATCATGAAGTGGGGCGAGGAGTGGCCGGCGAAGTTCGACCTCTCCTCCCTGCGCCTTCTCGGCACGGTCGGCGAGCCGATCAATCCCGAGGCGTGGATGTGGTACCACAGGAACATCGGCCGCGAGCGCTGCCCCATCGTGGACACGTGGTGGCAGACGGAGACGGGGGCCATCATGATCACCCCGCTCCCGGGCGTGACGGAGACGGTGCCCGGATCCGCCACCACGCCGTTCCCCGGCATCCGCGCGGACATCCTGTCGCTGCGCGGCGAGCACATCCCCGCGGGAGGCGGGTTCCTGGCCATCCGCCGCCCCTGGCCCAGCATGCTGCGCGGCATCTGGGGCGATCCGCAACGCTTCGTGGAGACGTACTGGAGCAAGTGGAGCGGCGAGACCGTGGGCGCGGGGGATGACACCCAGCCCGGTGAGAGCGTGTACTTTCCCGGCGACGGCGCCAAGCGCGACGAGCGCGGCTACTACTGGGTCATCGGCCGCATCGACGACGTGCTGAACGTGGCCGGGCACCGCATCGGGACGATGGAGGTGGAGTCTGCGCTCGTGGACCACCCCGCCGTGGCGGAGGCGGCCGTGGTGGGCAAGGCGCACGAACTCAAGGGGCAGGCCGTGGCCGCGTTCGTCACGCTCAAGGACGGCCACGCGCAGTCCGAGGAGCTCAAGCGCGAGCTGAGCGACCACGTGGTCAAGAAGATCGGCGCCATTGCCCGCCCCGATGCCATCCTCTTCTCCGCCGACCTGCCCAAGACGCGTTCGGGCAAGATCATGCGCCGCCTGCTGAAGGACATTGCCGAGGGCCGCGCCCTGGGCGACACCACGACGCTCGCCGACCCCAGCGTCGTCGCGCGCCTCAAGGACGACTACGAGAGCAAGGAAGGCTGATTCTCCGCTGGGGAGGATGCGACGAGGGGCGCTCACCTGTGCGGTGGGCGCCCCTCGTCGCGTATCCGCAAGCCGGCGTTTCCGTAGCGTGTGGCTCATGTGAAAATTTCGCTGGGTGTCCATCTCATTGGTGTAGGCGCTCACACGGCAATCGTGCGGGATACCGCCCCTTTGCCTGCGATAATGCCGTCCACGAACCGGAAACCCGCCATGCTTACCCGACTCATCACGCTGTTCGAGGCTCTCACCCGTACGATCTTGCGAAAGCCCCATTGCTTGGCCGGCTCGGCCACATCCGTTCTCGTTCTCTTCGTCGCGCCGGGTGTTCAGGCGCAGATGGATGACGCCCGATCCCGCATAGAACGCGTCTGCGGACCCGAGTCATTGTCCGTGGGGGCGAGCGACCAGCTGCATCCTTCCAACTTCGTCAGCGTGCATGAGATCACGGTGCAGGGTGACCGCAGGAAAGTCCATCTGGCCGCACTCGGGAACGTGCAGGGGCACCCTGATTTCGGACCCCATTCCCAAGTCCGAGTGGACCGGAACAGCACGCTGGAAATCACGTTCGCACGCGAATGGATGATGGGTCAGCCGGACTTTCGCGGAAACATTCATGTGACGGGACTGCTGAACGGGGAGCCGCTGCCCATCCCCGGCTACTCCGAGGTGGGCCAGCAGGCCGACACCGGTGTGGTCGACCTGGAGAGCATGCGCGCGATGCTCGGCTCGTTCTGCACCCTGGGCTCCATGGAACCGCGCCTGAGCAGTGAGCTGGCGCGGGTTGACAGTGAGGTCGAGCGCACCAAGCAGATGATCACGGACGAGCAGCGGCAGCAGCTGAACCGCGTGCGCAGTGTCCGGCAGGAAATCGCTGAACTGGAGGAACTGCGCGCAGGCGCAGACTCCGCGGAGTTCCCCTCGCTGGATCGCGAGTTGGGGCGACGTCGGCGCGACCTGGAGCGCGTGAGCAGAGATCCGGAGTACCTGAGCCTATTGCGCACGTTCACGCCCCAGGCCCTGCCGGGGCTGCGGGTAGCCTTGGAGCACGGGCGTCCCACATTCGAAAGCATGTCGGCCGCGCGGCACCGCAAGACGCTCAACGTGGTTGCACGCCGGCTGCGGCGTGACCCGGCGGTGCTCGCCGCCTCGTCGGCAAGGCTGGCCCAGCGGGTGGACTCTCTCAGCGTGCTGGAAACGCTGAGCGCGGCTTCCAGCCCGGAGACCGTGGAGCGAGCGGCGCAACTGGTCGAAACCCTCCAATTCGACCTGCACGAGGTCACCGCTGCGTCCCGAGCCTACATGCATTACCTCGCAGAGGCGGACCTGACGCGTGATCCCGCGCTGTTGGAACAGCTCAAGGACTCGCGTGTCCTGCTGGCGCGCCACGACGTCAAGCCGGGTGACCGAGTAATCCTCACGGTACTGAATCAGGTGGAGGGGCAGGAGTCCAGCCACCGGGAGCTGGACCTGGACATTCGCGTGGATCGCTTCAGCTGGAACTCCGATGTGACCGATTCGTTCGTGTTCCTGCGGAGGCTGGGAGCGGACTATGACCGTGTACCTGAGTCGGTGATGGCCGTGGAGCGGAGCCTCGCAGCGGCCGGCACGGAGCAGGATACGACGCTGCGCATCTCGCAAGGCGTCAACTTCGAACTGGTCCCGGGTGTGGCGTACACATGGTCTCACCACAGCCGCGGCTGGTGGACTTGGCTTTACCCCAGCCTCGGCCTCAACGTCTCGTTCCCCAAGTTCCAGACCAAGACGTACCGCATCTCGCGCGGGGCCGGGGCCGACGCCGAAGTGTCGCGCACTGAAGAAACTGAGGCCAACAACTTTGACTTGGCTTTGGGAGGCAGCGTGAGCGTGTTCAATGGTGCGATCGGCCTCACGATGGGCCGGGTGATGACAGTGGAGGACGATCCGTTCTACTACGGCGTAAGCCTGAGTTTCCTGAGCTTGGCCAAAAATGCCGCGAAGCTGTTCCCTGGATCAAACTAGGACTAGGGCTGTCGGGTTACACGAACCAATTCAAAATCCGACAGCGTGGAGATAGTTTTTCCCTCCTAGGCCGCTTCGGCGCGAAAGACTTGGCACGAGGTTTGAGGCACCGTATTTTGCTGGGGTGTGGGAGTTCGCCTTCTTCAACGGGATCACCAGGCGGTGTAGCGATGGCGCGGGAAACTGGGAACGTGAAGTGGTTCAACCCGGAAAAGGGCTTCGGGTTCATCACGCGGGACAACGGGGAGAAGGACGTCTTCGTCCATCACAGCGCGATCGGAGGCTCCGGCTTCAAGACGCTGAATGACGGGGAGCGGGTGGAGTTCGACGTGGTGCAGGGCCAGAAGGGCCCGGCCGCGGAGAACGTGACGCGCCTTGACGCGCCGGCGGACGGCGGCAGCAGCGGCGGCGGCGGAAGCCGTGGCGGCGGCGGGTACGGCGGCGGTGGTGGCGGCGGCGGCTACGGCGGTGGTGGTGGTGGTGGCGGCCGTAGCGGCGGTGGTGGTGGCTACGGCGGCGGTGGTGGCGGCCGTGGCGGCAGTGGTGGCGGGCGCGATCGCGACGACCGCTGGTAGTCCTGCACACGAAAGAGGCCCGAGCAATCGCTCGGGCCTCTTTCGTGTGCGCCAAAACGGCGGATGTCCGAGTGCTGGCATCACTCGCATTCGCGCAGGGACCGGGGTGGAGATTCCTGGATGATGACAGGCCGTTGGAATCGCAGGCTGTCGGCGAGAACGTTCTCGCGGGACAGGTCGAGCAGCGGGGCGGCAGTCTTGCGCGGGAGAGGAGATCCTTTGGTCGGCGCCGGAGGGTGTGCGGGGGGAGAAGGTCGGGCGGCGCCTCCCTCAGGAAATCAATCGGGGAGCAAGAATGTCTGCACGCCAGGCGGGTTCAGGGATGCGCGAAGAGGCCCGAGCGTAGACTCGGGCCTCTTTCGTTGGGTCTCAGTGGGCTGTTAGAGCCCGAACCGGCCGGCCGCGCGGGCCCGCTTGCGGTCCTTGTGCCTGCGACGCTCGGCGGCCTTGGCCTTGGCCTTGCGCGCTTCGCTCGGCTTCTCATAGAACCGCTTGCGGCGCATATCCTTGAACAGCCCGGAGCGGATCATCCGCCGCCGGAACTGCTTCAGCGCCCAGTCCAGGCGGTCCGTCTCCGCCAGCTGAATCTCGACCACAACGTTTCCCTTCGGTTGGATAGAATCTGCCGCACGGCACCGGTGTCGTACGGGGCCGCCCGGGTCTGGAATCGCGTAAGATAACACGTCCCCGAGCAATTGCCTAGTCCCGCGTACAATTCTTCTCCACGGGGACGCGCGGGCGGCACAATGACGCGGAGGCGCGGCGGATCCGTATCCGCCGCGCCTCCATCATCCTCCCCGTCGTGCGGATCAGAGCGGGCGCTGGTCCGCCTCGACCGGCATGTCGTCCGGGCCCAGCACCTCGGGCGTCTCGCGGCGCAGGGTCTCCTCGATCACCTGCTCCTCCACCACCTGGCGCTTGCGGATGACGAGTTCCTCGCGGGCCACGAGGCGCTTCTGGATCACCAGCTCCTCCTCAACGATGGGGATGTACCACACGTCGCCCTCCTGCCGCGGCTCCAGGCCGGCGCCCTCGGCCAGGGGGCGGCGCTCCACGGTCACGTCCTCGCGCATCACGGGGACCACCTCGCGCACCTGCTGCGTGGTCACGTGCTTGTGCACGCGCACCTCGCCCGCGCTCACGGTGCGCTTGCCGATCTCCAGCTCTTCCTCGGAGATCTGCATCCGTACCTCGCCCTCGCGCCCGGTGAGGACGGTGCCCTCGGCGGGCCGCGCGTCGGCGATTGCGGCGGTCAGGGGGGACGGCGCCACGCCGGCCTCGTCCCCGGGGCGGGTGGCGAGCAGGTGCGCCACGGCGCCCTCCACGCTGTCCAGGTGCACGCGCCGGGCGGTAAAGTCCAGCCGCGCATCCGCCGCGCGGACAAACGCCGCGCGGCCGCCGGGCTGCCGCGCCACGGACGGTTCCAGCGCGACCGAGAGGTAGGCCGGCGTGCCGGACGCGCGGTCCAGCAGCACGTCGCCCACGTTGCCCAGCCAGGTGCCGTCGCCGGCCACCACGCCCCACCCCCGCAAGTCCGCTTCGCCGCCCGGCGCGCTGCCGTCGCCGATGGAAACCAGGTCTTCGCTCTGTCCGTCCACCATCGAGAATCTCCCCGCTCGTCGTTTCCGTCGCCTGCGAAGCCGCTGCACGCGGCCCGCGCGGCGAACGCAATCGGCATTCCGCATCGACGGAGGCCGGGACGGGGATCACGGCGGGGCGGGGGAGATCGTGTGGATCGTCGGGGCCGCGCCCGGGCCCCGGCGACTGAAGTCGCGGCTGCGAAAACGTGATGTCGGCCTTCGCCGACGGGTCCGGTGTGGACGGGCGCCGTGGGCTGCGGCGGAGTCCGGCGGGGAAGAATCTCCCCCGGTCGCCGGCCATCGGTTGACAGGGGAGACATGCTGCGGCCATTCTCCCGGCGGCCGGGAGCCCGCGGGGCGTCCCGGCGTTTTTCGTATCGGATGCGCGAGAAGGATGGATGGACGATGGGTGAGGATTCGGGCGAACGGCTCCGGCTGGGGCACATCGTCTACAGCAACTGCTTTCCCGTGCACGCGCGGCTGCTGGACCGCGGTGCGCCGGGGTGGATCCGCATCGTGGAGGGCGTGCCCGGGCGCCTGAACGGGCTGCTGGAGGCGGGGGAGATCGACGTGGCGCCGTGCTCCAGCATCGAGTTCGCGCGCAACGCCGACCGCTACCGCGTGCTGCCGGACCTGGTGATCGGCGCGCGGGGGCCGGTGCGCAGCATCATCTTCGCGAGCACGCGGCCGCCGGAGCAGCTGGAGGGCGCGCTCGTAGCCATGCCGACGGCGTCCGCGACCTCCGTGGTGCTGCTGAAGGTGCTGCTGCGGCTTCGCTGGGGCGTGCAGGCGCGCTTCCGCTGGTTCGACCAAGCGGCGGAGGACCCGTTCGCGGCGGGCGCGGACGCGGCGCTGTTCATCGGCGACGTGGCGCTGCGGCAGGACCTTTATCCACAGGTGCCGCATCGGTTTGACCTGGGCACGGAGTGGTGGGCGCACACGGGGCTGCCGTTCGCGTTCGCCGTGTGGCAGGCCGGCCGCGGATCGGACGACACGCTGCGCCGGCTGCACGGCGAGCTGCTGGAATCGCGCGCGTACGGGCTGGCGAACCGCGCCGACCTGGCCGTGCGCTGGGCGGAGCGCTTCGGGTTCGAGGCGGACTTCCTGGACCGCTACTGGGCCGGGCTCTCGTACGAGCTGGACGATTCCATGCTGCAGGGGCTCGCGACGTTCTATCGCCTGGCCGCGGGGATCGGCGAGATCCCGGCGGCGCCGCGGCTGCACTTCGCGCCGTCGAGCGTGACGGAGGGCGGGGCCCCCGCGTCCGGCGCGCGCTGATTTCCTCCCCTCCTCCCCGCCGAGGCCGATGCACCGGATGAAGGTCCCGCGCTTTTTCGTGGCCGTGCTGGCCGGGGTACCCTCCCTCGCCGTGCGCGGGGATGCGCAGCCGCCAGCGCGTGGAGCGGCTGCTGCGCCCCTG
>DASQZE010000587.1:0-8127 GCA_035638875.1 Longimicrobium sp. | reverse complement strand
GGGGGAATGAAGTTCACCTCCCCCAGGGTTTTTTGGGGGAGGTCGCGAGGAACGAGCGGGTGGGGGCGCGGCGCGGGCCGGGCTTCGCGACGAGAATCGGGTCACGGGGTGCAGCCGAGCCAGATCGAACGATCGTCGGGTTGCCACGTGCAGCCGAGCCAGATCGAGCGACCGCAGTACGAGCGGCGCCCCGTCCTGAGCGAATGAATTCGCCGCTGTAGATTCGCGAAGTCCGCCTGCGCGGACTATCCGTCACGGGGGAGTGCCACGCCGGCACGGGGGTCGTGGGGGAATGAAGTTCACCTCCCCCAGGGGTTTTGGGGGAGGTCGCGAGGAACGAGCGGGGGGGGGGGCGCGGCGCGGGCCGGGTTTCGCGACGAGAATCGGCGCGGCGGCTCCGGATCAGCTCTGCAGGTTGGTGTCGCCGACGATCCAGACGTCGCCGGGGCAGCGGGCGGCGGCGGCCGCGCGGGCGGGCTCGGGGAGCAACGTGTAGCCGTTGGACGGGACCTGGCCGCCGCCGAACCGGAAGCTGCCGCCGATCCGGCCGATGATGCGCCCGGTCGCGTCCTTCACCTCCAGCTCTTCGCCGCGATCCTCCAGCGTGAAGCCGTGCGGCCACACGATCGTGGCGGGCGACGGACCCTCGGTCTGAATGCAGCCCTGCCGATTGGGAGCGATCCTGCCCTGGTACAGCGCCTCCATCGATACCTCCTGCGGCGCGCTTTGGACCAGGAAGAGGATGGAATCCGGCTTCTCGGCGACAACGCTGGGCGCTTCGGCTTCGGGACCGGCTCCTGCTTCGGGACCCGAGCACGCCGCGAGAGCCGTGATGGCGAGGCAGGCGAGCAGGCGGTGCAAGGGGATCATGAGGATTCCGCGATCGGTGTTCGTGGAGCGGACGCAGGCAATCGCACGCGAGCCATCCGCCGGCAGGGTTTGAACCCCCGTCTGCAGGCATTGATCCGTCATCCGGTGGAACCCATCAACCGTAGCGGCCGCGGATGGGCCGGGTTGACCAAAACGGGGTGCAGGAATAGCTTTCGGCGCGTGCGGAGGCGGAATCCGGGCTTTCCGTGCGTTGCTGGTGCCCCGTGGTGTAATGGCAACACAGCGGTCTTTGGAACCGTTGTTGGAGGTTCGAATCCTCCCGGGGCAATCCGCCCCGGATCGATGCAACGTATCGGTCCGGGGCGGTTCTTACGTCCTCACCGCCTGTTTGAAAGTCTACATTTCGTAGACTTTTGTGCAGGGTGCGCGCAGGCAATCACGCCGCAAGCCTTCGATCTCCGGGGGCTTGCGGCGTTTTGTCATCGATCGGGAAGAAAGACCCGGCCCTGCACGAGGTGTGTGCGGGGCGGACTCTTCGTCCTCGCCGGAGGGGTCCGCGCCGCGGCGGAGCTACTTGGTGTTTCCGCCACCGCTCGGGCCGCCGCCCTCGCCGCCCGCCGACGCCAGCGCGCCGACGACCAGGAGCCCCAGCCCAGCCAGCGACGCCACCAGCCCCGCGGAACGGGCGGGGGAGATCCGGCTGATCCGGACCTCGCGCACCGCGTGGCGCGGGATGCCGACGCTCAGGCCGGGGCCCAGCGTCTCGTAGCCGCCATCGGAGATGGCACGCATGGCGGCCACGGTGAACGTGGCCGAGTCTGCCGCCACCAGTTCGCCCGTGAGCGTGCGGACTCCGTTGGCGGTCACGGCGCCCATCCCCACCTCGCGCGGCGTGCTGAAGTCCAGCCGCACGCGGGCGCCGGCGGAGGGCGTGGTTCCCACCCCCGCCGCCACGTACGACGTGCACGCGTTGGCGCCCAGCAGGGCGAGAAGGGCGGCCGCGGCCATGCTCCGGCCGCGGAATGGAGATCGATCAGGCATGGCACCTTCTTTCGGTTCGGCGGGCCGATGGGCCGCCGGTGGGTCGTGCACGTGGATCATCATCCCCCGTACCTGCTTTCCATCCCACGTCTCGAGTATCCGGTGCACCGTGCGGCCGCGGACGGCCGGCCGCACGGTGCCCGGAATTCAACCCGTCAGCCTACGCGGACGCGCAGGCGGCGGGGTCGTTGTCGTTCCGCGCCGGCTGCGAGCCCGGCAGCGGGATGTTGGGATTGCTGTTGCGCTCCACGGCCGGGTAGATGAGCCGGCCGGGGATGGCCTGGCGCCCGTACGTGGCCAACCGCGGAAGGCAGGTGCGCTTGTAGTCGTTCCAGACCTCCAGGTTCAGGAACAGGGCGAGGTACTTCTGGGTGATGATCTCCTCCAGCAGCGCCGGCCCCGTGAGCGTGGCGTTCAAGGGGACCGCCGTGCCCCAGCGGGCGCTCTCGCACGCCGCGCCGGCCGACAGCGCGGACTGGGCCGCGCCCGTGGCGCCCAGGTAGTAGTGCGCCTCGGCCCGGATGAGCTGCGCCTCCGCGCACGAGACGATGGACTGGTCGAAGTCCGCCGCCGCCGGCGAGCCCGCCGCCCGGCTGACCCCCGACACGCTCGCGCTGCTCGCGCCCGGCAGGGATCCGCTGAACCCGCCCGCGGCGTCCGGGGCAAAGTAGCGTGCCAGCCGCCCGTCGCCGCGGGCCTGCAGCGTGTTCACGAAGTTGCTCCCCCCGAGCACGTACCCGGCCCGCTGCACGTACAGGAACTGGTACCACAGGTTGTTTTCCGTGGTGCCCGTGCCATGGTTGGCCACCCAGTCGCCGCTGGGGCCGCTGATGCCCAGCTGCGCGTTCTGGAGCGCCTTTGCCGTGCAGTCGCCGCCGCACGCCGTCTGCGCGGCCGCGGCGGAGGCGCCGCCCGCGCGCTGGGCCTCGACCCAGTGCATGTAGTAGCGGGCCTTGAGGGTGTGCGCCGTGGCCCGCCACGCCGCCAGGTCGCCCTGGAAGCTGAAGTCCGCGGCCGCCATCTGCCCCAGCACGCCGGCCCCGGCGCCCCCGCCCGCGTTCAGGTTGGCGATGGCCTGGTCCAGCACCGTCTGCAGGGACGCGTACACCGCCGCCTGCTCGTCCAGCCTGGGCGTGGGATACGTTTCCAGGTCCAGCGCCTCGGAGTAGATCACGTCGCCCCAGACGCTGGCGGCCGTGCCCACGAGGTACGCCTCCAGCACCTGGAACAGCCCCGAGCAGGCGCGGCAGCTCGCCGAGTCGGCGATGGCCTGCCCGCGGCGAAGGTCGATCAACCCGCCACCTCCGTAGATGGCCGTCCACTCCACGTTGTACTCGGACTCGCCGTTGGCGAACTCGTAGATGTCCAGGGTGGCGAACTGCCGGTCCACCCCGGCCAGCTGCTGCGTCCAGATCACCCCCGTGTGGGTGAGGTGCCCCTCGGCCACCAGGTAGCTGTTCACCTGCGCGGAGGTGAACAGCTGCGCCGCCGTGGCGCGGGTGATGATGTTGGGGTTGGCGTCGGTGATGTCGATGAAGTCGCACGCCCCGAGCACCCCGCCCAGCACCGCCACGCCGGCCGCGCGGCGGATCCATCCGTGCTTTGGCATCCGTTCGTTTTTCATGGGGGCCCGGGTCAGCGGTTCAGGTTGACGGAAAGGATCCACGACCGCGTCTGCGGATTGTTGAAGAAGTCCAGGCCGCGCCCCACGTTCTGCCCCAGGAGGTTGCTCTCCGGGTCGATGCCCGTGTAGTCGGTCCAGGTGTGGAGGTTGCGGCCGGAGATCGCCACGTCCAGCGAGGTGGTGCCCAAGCGCCGCACCCACGGCTGGTCGAACGTGTAGGCGACGGTGACCTCGCGCAGCTTGACGAAGTTGGCGTTCTCGATGAACTGCTGCGGCGGGCCGTTGAAGCCGCCGCCCAGGCCGCGCAGCCACGCGCCGCCCCACTCCACCTCGCGCCCGGCCCCCGGCCCGCCCGTCCGCGGCGTTTCGCCGTTGGGGAGCGCGAAGCGGCCGAACGCGTCCATGAAGCCCCTCGTGCCGTCGGAGCCGTGGTAGGGAAGCGTTTCCGCGTGCGTCCCGTAGCTGAAGAGGGCGCCCTTGGTGCCGTTCCACATCACGCCGCCCCGGCGGATGTCCAGCAGGCCGGAGAGGCGCAGGTTGCCCGCAATGGTCATGGTGCTGCGCAGGCTCGCCGTCCAGTCCGGGTTGGGATCGCCGATCACGCGGACCTCCGGGTCCAGCAGGGGACGGCCGCTCTCCGCCACGTACACGGCGCCCGCCGGCGCATCGGGGAACTGCTCGTCGATGTTCTGCCCGCCCACGACGGTGCCGTGGCCAAAGCGCACCCAGTCGTTGCCCAGCAGCGAGCCGAACGAGTGGCACGGCTCGCCGTCGCCGGCCTGGGCCAGTCCCCAGATCGTGCTGGCGAAGCCCTGCAGGCGCAGGTTCTCCGAGCCGGCCAGGTCCTCCACGCAGGTGCTCATCCGCGCGTACTGCGCGCCGACGGTCCAGCTGAAGCGGTCGCCCTGCACGGGGGTGGCGTCCAGCGACACCTCCCACCCCTTGCCCGTGAACTCCGCCGCGTTGCGGAACTCCGCCGCGTAGCCCGAGCTCGCGGGGAGCGGGGCCTGCAGGATCACGTCGCGGGTGCGGTTGCGGAAGTACGTCACCCCCAGCGACACCCGTTCATCCAGGAAGGCCAGGTCGGTGCCCACCTCGAACTCCGTCTTCGCTTCCGGGCGGATGTCGGAGTTGCCGCGGACGGCGCCCGTGAACACGCCGCTCTGCCCGCCGTAGATGGAGTGCAGCCCCGCGGGCGTCACCCAGCCGTCGTTGAACAGGCCCGTCTGGAAGCCCGACGTGTTGGAGTACACGGGCGGCTGGCGGCCCGTGCGCCCCCACGACGCCCGCAGCTTGCCGAAGCTCAGCAGCCCCATCCCCTGGAACAGGGGAAGCCGGCTGAACTGCCATGCGGCGCCCACGCTGGGGTAGAAGAAGCGCTCCCCCTCGCCGCCAAAGGTGGACGAGCCGTCCAGCCGCCCCGTGGCGCTGAGGGTCAGCTGGTCCGCGAAGGTGAAGTCGCCGGTGGCGAAGTAGCCGTCCGTGCGCACGGTGGACCGCGCGTCGTCCGGCACCCGGGTGACGGCGTAGTCCGGCTGCTCGGCGCCGGGGATCAGGGTAGAGCCCGTGAGCGAGTTCTGCCGGAACTCCGTGTGGTTCAGGTTCTGCCCCACCGTCACGCTCCCCTCCAGCCGGCTGCCCAGCGTGCCGTTGGCCGTGAGGGAAAGGTTGGAGTCGATGATGAAATTGCGGAACGTGGCCGTGATCACCCGTCCGTCGGGCGCGTTGGACGAGGTGTTGGGAAAGTACGTGAGCCGCGCGTCGTCCCCGTAGTCCGCGCCCAGCGTGTAGTTGAGCCGCAGCCACGACTGCGGGGTGAAGTCCACGGCCACGTTGCCGAAGGTGCGGCCGATCTCCGAGGTGTTCTTGTTCTCGTGCGTCACGAAGAACGGGTTGTCGAAGCCGCGGCTGCCGTTCACGTCCAGGAAGCTGCCCGTGGTGCACAGCGTCTCGTGGCAGCGGTAGGCGCGCTGCAGCCCCGTGGCCGGGTCGCGGTACGGCAGGTTGTTGAACTCGGGCGGCGTGCGCAGCGCGCCCAGCAGCACGCCCGAGGGGTTGGACCCCTGCTGGACCAGGTCCGACTGGCTCTGCGTGTAGGCCACGTTGCCCGTGACGTTCAGCACGTCGGTAAAGAAATGCGACGCCTTGAGGCGCACCGTGGTGCGGGTGTACTCGGAGTTACCGCGGACCACGCCCGTCTGGTCCAGGTGCCCCACGCCCAGCATGTAGGTGGTGCGGTCCGCGCCCCCCTGCAGGGTGAGGTTGGTCTCCAGCCGGCGGGCCTGCCGGTACAGCTCGCCGGCGTGGTCGAACACGGGCGTTCCCGCGGCCAGGCGCGGCCCCCAGGTGCGCACGTTGGTGGTGCTGGCCACGCCGTCCTGCCCCTGCCCGAACGCCTGCTGCAGGGGCACCAGCCCGCTCACCTCGTCCACTCCCATGGTGGTGGCGAGGGTGGCCCGCGTGCGCCCGGCCTGGCCGCGGCGCGTGGTCACCAGCACCACGCCGTTGGCCCCGCGCGAGCCGTAGATGGCCGTGGCGGCGGCGCCCTTGAGGATCTCCACGTGGTCCACGTCGTGGGGATTGAGGTCGATGGCGCGGTTGGCCACCGCCGTGCCCGCGAGCATGGACTCCGTCAGGTCGCTGGCGTTGCTGATGGGCGTGCCGTCCACCACGAACAGCGGCTGCGTGCCGCCGAAGATGGAGGCGGCGTCACGGACGCGGATGGCCGTGCCCGCGCCCGGATCGCCCGACGAGCTGGTCACGGTCACCCCGGGCGCCTTGGCGGCCAGCGCGGTGGTGATGTTCGCCTCGTGCGAGCGGGTGATGTCTTCCGCGCGCACGGTGCTGATGGCCGTGACCACCCGCTCGCGCGTGGTGGTGGTGCCCTGGCCCGTGGCCACCACCTCGTCCAGCAGCAGCACGTCGGAGCCGAGCTGGAAGTCCTGCGTGAGGGTGGCGCCGGGCGCGAGCGTCACGGTTCGCGTGAGGGTGGCCAGGCCCACGCGGCTGGCCGTGAGGGCCACCGGCTGCCCGGGGCGAAAGCGGGAGGCCGGCACCACCAGGGTGTAGGTGCCGTCGTCGCGCGTGGTGGCGCCCACGTTCAGGGCCGTGATGCGCACGAGCACGGCGGCCTCGGGCGCGCCCGTGCCGCTGGTGACGCGCCCGGTGATCTGGGCCGCCTCCTGCGCGGCGGCGGCCGAGGTCCACACCAGCGCCGCGGCCACTGCAACGAACCAGGTTATCCGCTTCATGTGCGTTTCTCGTTTCTGCCGGCACCCGGGTGCCGGCGGTGATCGGGCCGCGGAGGGGTGCCTCCGCCAGCTGGGGCGCCGCGTGTGTCCGGGAGGCGCCTCGCAGGGCGTCACGCGGCGTGAGCATTCGGCGGGGCCGGGGACGTGCCCGACCGGGTGGGAGGGGTTGGGGTGGATGTGCCGCCTGGAGCAGGCGTGCCGCCGTCTGGCGGAGCGTCGTGCGCGGGCGTGGCCCGGGCGCCGTCGGTGCTCTCTGGAATGGTGCGGCAATGCGGGGCCCGCCTCCATGGCCGCTTGTCGACTCCTTGCCCGTACCACTTTCGTGGGGTAAGGCCGTCCTGCGACGAAGGAAAAGGCTGTACGGGACCTGTGGGGACGGGCAGGAGCTGCGGATGGGCGGATCGGCGGACACATCCAACGGCAGGTTCACGCGGAGGGCGCGGAGCCAAAAAGAGAGGACGCGGAGAAAGATTTCTTCCTCCGCGTCCTCTCTTTTGAACCTCCGCGTTCTCCGCGTGACTGTTTTCTTGTCGAGGTGGGAAGCCACAGCAGATTCTTGGCTTGATCTCGAATTCCCGCCTCAAAGAGTGTGTTTAAGAAACTCTCCCCACGATTGATTTCCTGAGGGAGGCGCCGCCGGAACCGTTTCCCGGACTGGATCCATGGCGCCGACCGAAGGATCTGGCCCGCATCACCGGGGGTTGGCAACTCGGCGGGAAGCCTGCCCCTCGGTCGCGCGGAGTAGATCCTTCGGTCGCGCGCAAAAGATTGTGCGTGTTGAAGTTGCCGGCGTGCGCTCCCTCAGGAAATCAACCGCGGGGGTCTTGCGAAGTACGATTCTTAAACACCCTCAAAGAGACAGCAGTAGAAATCGGGGTGCACGATGGACTGTGGGGTCCGGCATCACATCGGCGCGAGGACGGGGTCGCGGCCGGGAGCGGAGTGGCGATGGCCGGCGCGCCAGCGATGCGCCGCGGCGGCGAAGAGGGCACTCGGAATCCCGATCCCCAGAACGTGGATCGCGATGCCGTTGAGCGTGGCCGCCAGAGCGGGCTCGCCGACCAGTGCGGCGGAGAGCGGCACCACGGCGTACGTCATCACCCCGTAGACGGCCAGTCCGTAGAGGGCGCCCCAGGCCAGCGGTGCCCGCGCCAGGGCAGGGAGCGCGCGGCTCGCGATCAGGTAGACGCCGACGACCGTGAACGCGATGACGAAGTGCAGCGCCAGGCCCATCAACGCCGTGCGCGCGCCTCCCCCGTATGCATCGACGCCCAGCAGCCCCGAGGCAACGCTCTGCAGCACGCGCATCGGCGGCACGCCGCGCGTGGCGCAGAAGACGATGACTTCACCGATGTCCAGCGTCCCCACCACCAGCCCTCC
>DASQZE010000586.1:0-7030 GCA_035638875.1 Longimicrobium sp. | reverse complement strand
GTCCGCGGATGGGCAGCCCCAGGATGCCGGAGTCGCGGCCGTCCGGCTTGTAGAAGAAGCCGTGGCTCCGCAGCTCGCCCTGCGACGCGCCGGCGCTCACGTACCGCTGCGCCAGCACCGGGCCGCCCGCCAGCCGCACGGCGCTGAAGTGCAGGTTCTGCCCGTCCGTGCCCACCACCACGGCGTCGCCGCCCATCACCTCGATGCGGTCCACTCCGTGCGCCAGCGGCAGCGCCGTGGCGGGCCCCTCCAGCCAGGGGACGGCGTACAGCGTGGAGCCGCCCGCCTCCGGCGCCCCCCATCCGCTCCCCGTGCCGTACAGCAGGTACTCGCCCACGAAGCGGTTCTGGAAGGTGGAGCCGGCGGGCACCGGCAGCGCCCGGTACAGCTCCCGCGCCGCGCTCCCCGTCCCGTCGCCGAACGCGGCCAGGGGCACGCGCAGCAGCGACGCGTCGCCGCCCGTGCGCTCCGCGTTCCACATCCCGTCGCCCGCGCCGTCCGCGCGCACCAGCACGTTCAGGTGCCGGTCCGCGCTTTCCAGGAACGAGAACTGGTCCACGGGGCTCCCCGTCACGCCCAGGGCGCCGGGGCCGGAGCCGTCCAGGGGAATGCGGTACAGCACGCTGCCGGGCTGCGTCTTGCCGCCGCGGTGCGGGTCGTCCGCCGTCCACACGTACACGGCCCCCGGCGCCACGTAGAACACGTGCCCCGGCGGGCCCAGCACGGCGCTCCCCTGGCACTCCATCGCGTCCGTCTCCAGGTCGCACACCGTCACCGTGTGCAGCGCCACGCCCCCCTGCAGGCTCACGGGGCGCGCCGGCCGGTACACGCGCGTGGCGGGGAGAATGCGGCGGAACTCGCTGGCCTGCGCGTCGGGGTGCCAGCGGCGCACGGCCGGGAACTCGGCGAACGGGTCCTCCGCCTCCAGCCCCAGCTCCATCGGCGTGTAGAACACCAGCTTGCCCTCTACCAGGCGGCTGGCGTAGTTGCGCGACGAGTAGTAGTCGTTGCTGCGCAGGTGATACGTGGAGCGGTGCGCCAGCCGCCCGTCGCCGTCGATGCGGAAGAGCCCCACCTCCGTGCCGCCCCGCGCGTAGCTGAAGCCGATGACCACCACGGCGTCGCCGGACACGAGCATCTCGTCGTACCAGGTGCCCGACGCGTCCGTGTCGGGCCCGAACGCGTCCACGGCGGATACGGGGCTCAGCGTGTCGCCGCCGATGGCCACGGTGAACAGGCGGCCGCGGCGCAGCATCACCAGGTGGTTGCCGTGCACCTTCACGATGCCGCCCTCGTCCACCCCGGCGTGCTGCACGTTGGTGACGGACTCTCCCGCCGCGCCGATGGCCGGCTCCGCGAGGGGCTGGGGCGGCGGTTCCATCGTCATCAGATCCGGCGTGGACTCGGGCTCGGGGAGATCAATCAGCTCCTCGGCCGATTCGTAGCGGCGCCGCCGGACCTGCTGCTCCTTCGCCAGCTGCCGCAGGTAGGCGCCCAGCTCCTGCTCGGAGGCGAACGCGGCCAGCGTGGGCGCGGGCGGGGCGCTGGCCAGTCCGGCGCGCGTGGGGCGCTCGGCGCAGGCAGCGATGCCGAATGCGGCGACGAACGCCGCGAACCCTGCGCGCAGGGAAATCTTCATGGTCATGGGACCCTTGGTTGGCGTGCTTCGTCGTGCTCCCTTCACATACGGAACGCGCGCCCGCCGCCCCGTCTGACGCATCGGCCTTGCGCGCCCCCGGCGCGAAGCTGACCTTGCGAGCCTCCGCCGCGGCGCCCGATCGGCCTCCATTCTCCGCTCCAACGGCCGCTCCGCGCGGAACGGGCTCCCTCGCCCACCCGTCCGCGCGAGCTGAATCCGCCACCCTCCGCTCGTGAAGATCCGGCGACGACGAGGATCAGCAGGATGATGGAAGAAGAAACTCCGATGATCCATCCGCCGTCTTCCTCCCCGCCGACGCCGCGGAATCCAGGAACCGGCCGCGTCCGCAAATCCACCCCTCTCCCACATCCCCCGATGAAGCCGAAACTCTCCGCGCGGCGCACGTGGACGCTCGCCGTCCTGCCGCTGCTGATGCTCGCCGCCCCGCCGCTCGCCGCGCAGGACTCGCTGGTCACCCTGCTGCGAGCCAACGCGCATCCCATGCAGGCCGGCGCGGACGGGCGCCTGTCCGGGGCCGGCGCGGAGCTGCTGCTGGCCGCCGGGCGAGACGCGCAGTTCTTCCTGATCGGCGAGGAGCACGGCGTGGCGGAGGTGCCACTGGTGGCCGCGGGGCTCTTTCGCGAGCTAGCGCCCGCGGGCTACCGCCACCTCGCCATCGAAACGGGCGAGATGATGGCGGCGGAGCTCAACCGGCGCGTGCTGGCGGATACCACCGGCACCGCGTACGCCGCGTTCGGCCGCGACTTCTTTCCCGGGGCGCCGTTCTACGGCTGGCGCGAGGACGCGGCGCTCCTGCGCACGGCCGTCGCCGCGGCGGGCGGGCGCGACGACGTGCTGTGGGGGCTGGACTACGACATCATGGCGGACCGCTACACCCTGCGCCGCCTGCGCGACATCGCGCCCACGCCCCGCGCCCGCGCCGCCGCGGAGGCCGTGATCGCGCGCGCGGACTCGGCGCTGCAGCAGGCCCTCGCCACGCAGAACCCCGGGCTGCTGATGATGTTCGGCGGCCCGGACGACGTGTACGCGCCCCTGCGCGCGGCGTACGCGCCGGAGCCGGGATCGGAGGCGGACCGCATCCTCCGATTGATGGAGACGACGCGCGAGATCAACGCCTACTGGGGCCGGGGGCAGGGATATCTTTCCAACCACCACCGCGCTCTGCTGAACAAGCGCCAGTTCATGCACTACCTGCACGGCGCGATGGGTCGAGACGGCGGCCGCATGCCGCGGGTGATGATGAAGTTCGGCGCCAGCCACATGATGCGCGGCCGGACCTTTACCCAGGTGTACGACCTGGGCACGCTGGCGTCGGAGATGGCGGACGTGCACGGCGGGCGCTCGTTCGGCGTGCTGATGCTGGGCGGGGCGGGCACCACGCACGCCGTCATCGATCCGCGCGTCTTCCGGTCCGTCGAGGCGCCCATCGAGGTGGAGCCGTGGGCGCAGCCGTTCTACGACGCGGCGGATCCGCAGCGGTGGACGGTGCTGGATTTGCGGCCCATCCGCGCGCGCATCCCCCGGCTGGGCACCCTCCCGGACGGCGTGCTGCAGGTGCTGTACGGATTCGACGCCGTGGTCATCCTTGCCGGCAGCGGCCCCCAGCACGACATGGCGGCGCAGTGAACCACCGCTGGCTGATTCTGAGCGAAAGGAGTTACGATGGATGGAGCTTCGATCGACGTGGACTCGATTCCCGGGCTGCGTAGCTTGGTCGAAAGGGCAGTTCGCGAGGGCGAGGTCGTGCTGACGCGCGACGGAATGCCCATCGCCCGAATCGTCCCGCTCGCCGTTTCCCGGACCGCACGGCAGCCTGGCAGCGCGCAGGGAATGATCCACATGGCCGACGACTTCGATGCCATGCCGGAAGAGCTACGCGAGTATTTTTGACGATATCCTGCTCTCGCTCCCGTGCCGCTGAATGACTGATCAATCCCTCGCCGATCTCCCCGCGCACGAGCTGGCGCGCCGCGTACGGGCGCGCGACGTGTCGCCCGTGGAGGTGCTGGACGCGTGCATGGCGCGCGTGGAGCAGGTGAATCCGCGCATCAACGCCGTCGTCACGCTCAACGGTCGCGCGCGGGACGAGGCGGCGGCGCTGGAGCGTCGCATCTCCGCCGGCGAGGACGTGGGGCCGCTCGCCGGCGTGCCCGTGGGCATCAAGGACGTGACGGAGGTGGCGGGCGTGCGGACGACGTACGGCTCGCCGCTGTTCACGGACCACGTGCCGGCGGAGGACGCGACGGTCGTGCAGCGGCTGCGCACGGCGGGGGCCGTCATCCTGGGCAAGACGAACACGCCGGAGTTCGCGGCGGGGGGCAACACCTTCAACCCCGTCTTCGGACGGACGCTGAACCCGTGGAACCCGGAGCGCAGCGCCGGCGGCAGCACCGGTGGCGGCGCGGCGGGGCTGGCCACGGGGATGTTCGCCCTGGCGCAGGGCACGGACCTGGGCGGATCGCTGCGCATCCCCGCGTCGTTCTGCGGCGTGGTGGGGCTGCGCCCGTCCGTGGGGCTGGTGCCCACCTGGCCGCAGGAGTACGTGTGGGATCCCATGCAGGTGACCGGGGTGATGGGCCGCACGGCGGAGGACGTCGCGCTCGGGCTGCAGGCCGTCGCGGGCGCCAGCGACCGCGCGCCGCTCGCCCAGCCCATGGAGGGGCGCGACTTCGCGGCGGCCGTGCGGGCGGGGGACGCGCGGGGGATGCGCATTGCCTACTGTCGCGACATCGCGGGGATCGGCATCGACGCGGACGTGGAGCGCGTGTGCCGCGACGCCGCCTTCGCCTTGCGCGACGCGGGCGCCGCCGTGGAGGAGATCGACCTCGATCTGGCGTACGGGCGCAAGGCGTTCCTGGCCCTGCGCGGGCTTTGGTTCGTGTCGCAGCTGCACCCGCACCTGGACAAGGTGGAGTCGTTCGGCGTGAACGTGGCGAACAACCTGCGCGCGGGGCTGGCGACCACGGTGGAGGAACTCGGGGCGGCGGAGGGCGCGCGCCGGCGCATCTGGGAGCAGTTCCGCCAGCTGTTCGGCCGGTTCGACGCGCTGCTGACGCCCACCATGGCCGTGCCGCCCTTTCCCTGCGAGGAGAACTATCCGCAGACGGTCGGCGGGCGGGTGATGGAAACGTACGTGGACTGGATCGCGCCGACGTTCGTCCTGAGCCTCACGGGCCTCCCCGTCGCGTCCGTTCCCGCGGGGCTGGATGCCGCCGGGATGCCCGTGGGCCTGCAGATCGTCGCGCCGCCGCGGGGCGAGGAGCGCGCGCTGGCGCTGGCGGGCGTGATGCAGACGCTCCGCCCGCTGCCGCTCCCTGTGATCCCGGCGTAGCTTCTGGTCCGCGCAGCCTGAGCGGGTGTTTTAAGATTCGACGCCCCTGCTCCATGATGGAGGACCCGGTTGATTTCCTGAGGGAGCGCACGCCGGAAACTTCAACGTGTACAAGTCTTTGCGCGCGACCGAAGGATCTACTCCGCCCAGTCGGGGGGCGGGCCTCCCGTCGCGTTGCCAGCCCCTCGGTGATTCGGGCCAGATCCTTCGGTCGGCGCCATGGATCTAGCCGGAAGAAGGGTATCGGCGGCGCCTCCCTCAGGAAATCAAGCGCGGGTAGAGTTCCTTGAACAGATCCCTGACTCCGTGAATCGATCCCGCGACCGGCATCCCATGCGATCCATCCGCCTGCTCCTGCCGTTCCTCCTCCTGCCGCTCGCGGCCGCAGACCTGCGCGCGCAGGATGGATGCGCGGACGCGCGCGCGGTGGCCGAGATGTCGCGGCTCAAGCAGGAGATGGGGACCACGGACGTGATGTGCGTGGAATTCGCTCGCGGCGACGTGGACGCCGACGGCCGGGACGATGCCGTGCTGGACATCGGCTACGAAATCACGGGGCGGGAGGACGGCCGGGCGAGCAAGCTGCACGTGCTGCTGGGCGATCCCGCCGCGCCGCTGCTCACGGAGCCGGAGGAGGAACGCGGCGCCGTGTCCATGGTGCGCATCGCCGGGCCGGAGATCCGAGTGGAGACGATGGAGCACCGCGCCGACGATCCACCGTGCTGCCCGTCCCGGTACGTGGACATCATGCTGCGCGTGGTAAACCAGCAGATCCTGCGCATCTTCGAGCCATAGACGGGCGGCATCCACCGATCGAGTCCTTCGCATTGCGGCGGGACGCGGATGGCGCCCGGCGCGCGGCCCCCATATCATCGGAGGCACGCGAAGCCGGTCCCGCCCCGGCATCCCCCGGTCTCCGACGCATCCACCCGATACCCTTCCATGGCCGCCACCGCACGCCGCGTGTTCGTATCCGAAAAGGCCAGCCGGTTCACCGAGTCCGTGATCCGCGAGATGACGCGCCAGGCGCTGGCGCACGGCGCGGTGAACCTGGCGCAGGGCTTTCCCGACTTCGGCGCGCCGGAGCCCATCAAGCGCGCGGCCATGGACGCCATCGAGCGCGACGTCAACCAGTACGCCATCACCTGGGGCGCCCGCGACTTCCGGCAGGCCCTCGCGCAGAAGACCAAATGGCACCTGGGGATGGAGATCGATCCGGAGCGCGAGATCACCGTCACCTGCGGATCCACGGAGGGGATGATCGCCACGCTCATGGCCACGGTGGATCCCGGCGAAGAAGTGGTCATCTTCGAGCCGTTCTACGAGAACTACGCCCCGGACGCCATCCTTTCCGGCGCCAAGCCCGTGTACGTGCGGCTGCACGCGCCCGCGTGGAGCTTCGATCCGGACGAGCTGCGGGCGGCGTTCAGCGAGCGCACCAAGGCCATCGTCCTCTGCAACCCCAACAACCCCGTGGGCAAGGTGTTCACGCGGCAGGAGATGCAGTTCATCGCCGACCTGTGCATGGAGTTCGACGTCCTGTGCATTACGGACGAGATCTACGAGCACATCCTGTACAGCCACCCGGACGGCACGCCGGCGCAGCACATCTGCATGGCGCAGCTCCCGGGGATGCGCGAGCGGACGGTGGTCGTCAACTCCATGTCCAAGACGTACTCCGTGACGGGGTGGCGCGTGGGCTACTGCATTGCGCCGCCGGAGATCACGGGCGCCATCCGCAAGGTGCACGACTTTCTCACCGTGGGCGCCGCCGCGCCGCTGCAGGCCGCCGGGGCGTTCGCGCTGTCGCTGCCGGCGGAGTACTATGACCACCTGCGCACGGACTACCAGGCGCGCCTGGACCTGTTCCTGCCTGCGCTGCAGAAGGCCGGCTTCGGCGTGGTGAAGCCGGAGGGCGCGTACTACGTGATGACGGACATCAGCGGCTTCGGCTTCAAGAATGACATCGAGTTCGCGATGCACCTGGTAAAGGACGTGGGCGTGGCGTGCGTCCCCGGCAGCAGCTTCTACAGCCGCCC
>DASQZE010000585.1:0-2525 GCA_035638875.1 Longimicrobium sp. | reverse complement strand
CCGTGTCGCCGGCCATCGGCGCGGTCGTGCCCATGGCGCTGTCGCCGCTGGTCATGGTGGCCGTGGTGGTGTCGGCGGCACCGCCCTCGGCCACCTCTTCATCGCCGCCGCCGCACGCGGCCAGGGCAAAGGGAAGCGCCGTCAGGGCAAAGAGCCGGTTCGCTTTCATGCGAGGTTCTCCTGGTTTCGTGGTGATGATGATCTCCCGGGCGCGGCCAATGTGGCGCGCGGCGCGGGACTGTGCAAGGTTTGTGCAGGGTGATGTTCGCGCCCCTGCACGGCGCGTCAGCTTTCGCCGTAGACGGGCACGGCGGCCCCGCTCACGGGGGCGGACGCAGGCGAGGCCAGGAACAGGATCACGCGCGCGATCTCCTCCGGCTGCGTCCACGCGTTCCACTTCGCGTCCGGCACGGCCTGCCGGTTGGCCGGCGTGTCGATGGTGCCGGGGAGCACGGCGTTGGCCCGCGCGCGGCCCTTCTGCTCCTCCGCGATGGCCTCCACCAGCGTGAGCAGCGCCGCCTTGGATACCGCGTACGCCGCGTGCCCCTTCCGCCCCTGCAGCGCCGCCCGCGACGAAACGAACACGAGCGATCCGCCCTCAGCCATCTTCGGCAGCGCCGCGCGGGCGATGAGAAATGCGCTGCGGAGGTTGATGTCCATCATCCGGTCCCACGCGTCCACGGGCGACTCGTGCAGGGGCCCCGTCCAGGCGTATCCGCCCACGGTGTGGACCACCGCGTCCAGCCGCCCGGCCCACTCGTCCGTCTGCTGCACGGCGCGGGCAGCGCCCTCTTCCGACGCCAGGTCCGCCTCGAACCACGTCAGCCGGTCGCCGTAGCGCACCGCGGGCTCCTGCAGCCCCTTCGCCGAGCGGTGCGTGGGGACGGCGACGCGCCATCCGTCCTGCAGGAAGAGGTCGACGCAGGCGCGTCCCAGCCCGCCCGTACCGCCGGTGATCAACGCGACGCGCTCCATCGCTCGCTCCTTGTACGGGGGGTGGATGGGATCGGATGTGCGGACGGGAGAACCGCGGTTCGTGCACCGGAGCCGGCTCCCTGCACCGGCGGGGCGCCCCTCCCCCCGGCCCCCTCCCCGCTCGTTCCTCGCGGAGAGGGGGAGAACTACGCCGTGATCGCAGCCCGCCTTCGTGCAGGAACTGGGGTGTATACCCTCTCCCACGCAGTTTGTGGGAGAGGGTGGGTGAGGTTTACGAACCCAGGTGAGGGCCTCCGGCGAGGTCCCGCCCGCGCGCTCACTCCGCTTCTTCGCCCTGGACCTCGTCCCCCACCTCGTCCCGCGCCCCCTGCTCCGGCGCGCGCCCCGTCTCGCGCACGAGCTCCGCGAGCCGCAGGGCCAACTCGAACGCCGGCTCGCCGTGCTTCAGGCGCCACGTCCAGTTGCCTTCCGCCACGCCGGGCGTGTTCATCCGCGCCTTGCCGCCCAGCCCCAGCACGTCCTGCAGGGGGATCACGGCCCAGCCGGCCTCCGACCGCAGCACCGCGTCCACCATCCGCCAGTGCATCTCACGGCCGCCGCCGGTGAGCGCTTTCGCCTGCGTGCGCGCGTCCCGGTCGGCGCCGGCGTACCACCCCCGGCTGGTGTCGTTGTCGTGCGTGCCGGTGTACGCCACGGCGTTGTGCACGTAATTGACCGGCAGGTGCGGATTGTCGGCATCGTCCCCGCCGAACGCGAACTGCAGCACGCGCATCCCGGGCAGCGCAAGGTCGTCGCGCAGCTTTTCCACCTCGTCCGTGATGATCCCCAGGTCCTCGGCAATCACGGGGAGCTCGCCCAGCTCCGCCCGCACGGCATCGAACAGGTCGCGGCCGGGGCCCGGCATCCACCGCCCGTTCATGGCCGTTGCCTCCGTCGCCGGCACCTCCCAGTACGACTCGAAGCCGCGAAAGTGGTCGATGCGCACCACGTCCACCAGGTCGAACGTGCGGCGAAAGCGGTCGATCCACCAGCGGTAGCCCGTCTCCTTCAACACGTCCCACCGGTACAGCGGGTTGCCCCAGCGCTGCCCCGTGGCGCTGAAGTAGTCCGGCGGCACGCCGCTGACGACGGTCGGCTGCCCCTCCTCCGTCAAAAAGAAGAGCCCGGGGTGCGCCCATACGTCCGCGCTGTCGTGGCTGACGAAAATCGGAACGTCGCCCACGATGCGGATGCCGTGCTGGTGCGCGTACCGGCGCATGGCGGACCACTGCAGGTCGAACAGGTACTGTGCGTAGGCATGCCGCTCGATCTCGGCCACGTACTGGTGCCGGGCCGCCTCCAGCGCGTTGGGATCGCGGTCGCGCAGGGGCACGGGCCACTCCGCCCAGCAGCGGCCCCCGTGCACCTCGCGCAGGGCGCGGAAGAGGACGTAGTCGTCCAGCCACGCGGCCTCCTCCGCCCGGTAGGCCAGGAAGTCCGCCTGCAGCTCCGGGTCCTCGTGCAGCACCTTTTGCGCGGCGCGGACCACGTCGTCCTTCCACCGCATCACCGCGGGAAAGTCGATGCCGCCGCGCTTCAGCTTTCTCGGC
>DASQZE010000584.1:0-4525 GCA_035638875.1 Longimicrobium sp. | reverse complement strand
AGGATGCCCTCAGGCGCACGAAGTCGAGCTTGGGATACACGACGGGACACCCGAAAAAGGCCCTCCGTCGCCGACTTCGGACTTATTAGACCAGACTCAACGCTGGGGCCACGCGTTTACGCGGATTTGCATCTGCATCACGCGCGGAGCGGCATCACACGCAGCCGGCGCGGCCGAGGACGCGGCGACGGGACTGGGAACGACGAAGGAAGCGCGGGAGATTCGCTCTCCCCGCGCTTCCTCGACCGGGTGTGATGCGAATCCGCTCAGGCCAGCGCGGGCACGGGGAGCAGGCGGTCGATGGTGGACAGGAACTCATCCACGTCCAGCGGCTTGGTGAGATACCCGTCCGCACCCTGCGCGAGAAGGCGGTCGATGGTGCGCGGCGTGGCATCGGCGCTGATCATCACCACGGGGATGCCGGCCGTGCGCGGGTCCGCCCGCAGCCGGCGCAGCACCTCGTCGCCCTGCACGTCGGGGAGGTGCAGGTCCAGCAGCACCAGGTCTGGCACGTGCTCGCGCGCCAAATCCGCCCCCAGCCGCCCCTGCAGCGCCGGGATCGTCCGCCACCCCGGCCGCGCGGCCAGGATCGTCTCCACCAGCGTGAGGTTCGCCAGGTTGTCCTCCACGTACAGCAGCGTCACGGGCATGGACGGCGCGGCGGGATCCGTCGCGGGCACGGCGGGCGACGGGCGCAGCGCCAGCGCCTCCAGGGGATCCGCAGCCAGGCGCAGGTCCACGGCAAAGGTGCTGCCCCCGGGGCTGCTCTGCTCCAGCACGAGGCGCCCGCCCATCGCCTCCACCAGCCGGCGGGAGACGGCCAGTCCCAGCCCAGTCCCCTCTACCTCCGTCTGCTCCGCGCCCAGCCGCTCGAACGGGACGAAGAGCTGGTCGCGCCGGTCGGGGGCGATCCCCCGCCCCGTGTCGCGCACCCGCAGCCGCAGCCAGCCGTGGCCCTCTTCCGCGTGGGGAAGCACCTCGCACTCCACGTGCACGTCCCCACCCCGCCGGTTGTACTTGACCGCGTTGGCCAGCAGGTTCAGCATCACCTGCACCAGCCGCTGCCGGTCCGCCCGGACGAAGACGGCCTCGTCCGGCATCTCCGCCGCGCCCAGGGAGACGGACGCCTGCGCGGCCAAAGGCTTGGAGAGCACGACCGCCTCCTGCAGCACGAGATCCAGCCGCACGGGTTCCAGCGAAAGCTGCTGCCGGCCGGACTCGATGCGGGCGATGTCCAGCACCTCGTTGATGAGCCGCAGCAGGTGCCGCCCGGCCGTGAGGATGTGCCCCACGCCGCGCTGGTGGTCCGGCGCGAGCTGCGCACGGTGCAGCAGCTGCGCAAAGCCCAGGATGGAGTTCATGGGCGTGCGCAGCTCGTGGCTCATGCGCGACAGGAACTCGCTCTTGGCGCGGTTCGCGGCCTCCGCTTCCGCCGTGGCGCGGCGCAGCGCCTCTTCGGCCAGCCGGCGCTCCGTGACGTCGCGGATGTTGGCGACGACGCCCTCGTCGGGCGAGTCGGGGGCGAGCGTCTGCCCCAGCGCCTCCAGGTAGCGCCACCCGCCGTCCTTGTGGCGGAACCGGTACTCCGCCTGGCCCACGTAGCCCGGCGTGGCGAACGTCTTCGCGATCTCCGCCGCCAGCGTCCCCGCATCGTCCGGGTGCACGTAGTCAAAGGCGTTGCGCCCCACCAGCTCCTCGGGGGTGTAGCCGATCATCCGCAGCACCGACGGGCTCTGGTACGTCATGACGCCCGCCGGATCAACGATGACGATGTTGTCCTGCGCGTTCTCGATCATCCGCCGGAAGTGGCTTTCGCTGCGGCGCAGGGCGTCCTCGGCCTCCGTGCGCTCGGTGATGTCGCGCGTGTTGAGCACCAGCCCGCCCGAGGCGCCGTCGGGCGAGAGCGTGCGCCCGAACGTTTCCAGGCTGCGCCACGTCCCGTCCTGGTGCAGAAAGCGGTACTCCGCCCGGTGCGTGGTCCCCGGCGCCTGCACCGCCGCCGTGATGGCGTCGCGCACGCGCCCCGCGTCGTCCGGGTGCAGCAGGTCGAAGACGGTGCGCTCCCCCTGGCCGTGCGCGTAGCCCAGGATGCGCTCCATGGACGGGCTCTGGTAGCGGATGCGCCCCGACGCCGGGTCCAGGATGACGATGATGTCGTGCCCGTTCTCGATCAGGGCCCGGTAGCGCTCCTCGCTCTCCCGCAGCGCCTCCTCCGCCAGCCGCCGGGCCGTGACGTCGCGCGTGTTGATGACGACGCCGTCCTCCGGATCGTCCGTGAGCGTCTTGCCCACGGTCTCCACGAAACGCCACGCGCCGTGCCCGTCCAGGTAGCGGAACTCGGCCGATCCCGTCCGCCCGGGGTGATCGATCACGTCCCGCAGGGCGGCCTGGACCATCGCGTGGTCGTCGGGGTGCACGCGGTCCCATCCCGACGTGCCCAGCCCCTCGGCCACCGTGTAGCCGAAGATGCGCTCCACGGCCTCGCTCTCGTAGCGGATCTCTCCGTCCGGGGCGATGATGGAGACGGGATCGGACGCGTTCTCGATCAACCGGCGAAAGTGCTCCTCGCGCGACCGCAGCGCCCGCTCCGCCTCTACCCGCTCCGTGACGTCGCGCGCCACGGCGATCACGGCGTCCTGCCCGAAGTAGGTGGAGCGGGCCAGCGACAGGTCCTTGGGAAACACGCTGCCGTCCTTGCGCCGCCCCCACCACTCGCACCGCTGCGGCTCGCCTTCCACGGCGCGGATGAAGCGGGCGCGGGTGTCGTCCAGGTCCACCTGCGGCGCGGCCAGGATCTCCGGCGTGCGGCCGATCAGCTCGTCGCGCGTGTAGCCGTAGCTGCGGAGGACGGCCTCGTTCACGTTCAGAAAGCGGCCTTCCAGGTCCTGGATGTAGACCAGCTCCGACAGGTGGTCGAAAAGGCCGCGATAGCTTTCCTCGCTGGCGCGCAGGGCGAGCTCGGCCTCGTGGCGCTCCGTGACGTCGCGTACGACGGCGGCCAGCTCGCCGGGGGCCAGCGGCACCAGCCGGGCCTCGTAGGCGCACTCCGAGCCGGGGTCGCCGGGCGCGGGGAGCGTGTACTCCATGGACGCCACCTGCCCCGTACGCCGCACCTCGGCGCACGCGGCGTCGAAAGCGCTCCCGACGTCCGGCGGCAGCACGTCCTGCAGCCGCCGGCCCAGGAAGGCGTCCGGCTCGGCGTACAGCCCGTTCTCCGCGCCGGCGCGGTACGCCAGGATGCGCCCGTCGTCCGCCAGGCGAAAGTACAGGTCCGGCAGGGCGCGGAAGACGCCCTCCAGCTCGCGCGTGCGCTGCAGCAATTCCTCCCGCGCGGCGCGGTGCTGATGGACTTCGGCCTCCAGCGCGTCGTTTACGGCGGCCAGCTCGCGCGTGCGCTCGTCCACGGCCTGCTCCAGCCCCTCGCTGGCGCGCAGCGCGTCCGCCAGGCGCAGCCGCTGCAGCGCGGACGCGGCGATGCCGGCCAGCGCCTCCAGCATCCGCGCGTCCTCGTCCTGGAACTCCGCCCCCGCGCCGCCGCGGGTGACGACGACGACGCCAATCGCTTCTCCGTCCGCCATCAGCGGCGCGCTGAGCACGGCGGGCGACTGGCCGCGGGCGCGGATGGACTGCGGGCGCCGCTCGTGCACGGCGCGCCAGCCCGTCTCGTCCGGACCGCGGGCGAGCGCGGGGAACGCCGTGTGGTAGCGCAGCGCGCCGGCCCCCGCGTCGCAGGTGGCGAAGCGGAAGCCGTCGCACGCGAGGGCGGCGGAGCAGGCACGGCGCAGGGCCGCGCCCAGCTCCGCCGGGCACCGTGCTTCCGCCGCGCCGAGGGCGGCGTCCGCGACCGCGGCCATGCGGGCGGCGCCGTCCCCGGCGTGACGAACCTCTATCGGGAAAGCCGTTTCCGTCGCGTCGTGCGGCGCGGTCGCGGCTGGGACCAGGAGGGTGTTCGCGGCGCCGGTCGCGCGCGCCGCATCTATGTCGAAAGCCGTCGCGGCTACGGTCTCCGCGGGTCCGGCAGAAGATGGGGTGGATGGCCTACCGCGCATGGCGGCGTCTCCGTTCGGGTTTCGCGCGGCCGGGTCCAGCGCCGCGTGAGCCAAAGATGCCTTCCGCCCGCCCCCCCGGCATGGTGCAGATGACCCATACGCACGCTCCAGCCCTGCCCCCCGGTTTCCCGCTCCGATCGAAAAACGGAAGGCATGGGCACACAGAGGAACAGAGGCAACAGGGAACAACGAGCGGTGGCCCTGCTCGATCGCTCACGTTTTCCCCTGTTCTCGTCGGTTTCTTTTCCTCTGTTGCCCCTGTTCCTCTGTGTGCCACATTCTTCCTATGGTCCTCCGCGTCGCCACCATCCTCCGCTTCCGCGTGAGCCCCGTCTTTTCTGGTTCTTCGTCGATTTAGTTGCAGGTAGGCAAAAAAAGGTGGACACCGGTCCCACGGTTTGGCAGAATGGAGTTGTCTAAGCTCCCATTCACGCTCAAGCCTCAGAACACGGTGTCCGACCTCAGTATAGCACCTT
>DASQZE010000583.1:0-2105 GCA_035638875.1 Longimicrobium sp. | reverse complement strand
TCCCCCGCTTCGCGGGCAGGAGGGGGAGAACTGCAGGGCAGGGCCAGGAAAGGCTGTCACCGTGCACGGGCTGGGGTGTATATCCTCTCCCACGCAGTTTGTGGGAGAGGGTGGCGAGGAACGAGCCGGGTGAGGGCCACCGCCGGCCGCGCCTGACCTCAGTCACTTTCGCACTTTCGCACTTTCGCACTTTCGCACTTTCGCACTTTCGCACTCCCGCACTCCCGCACTCCCGCACTGCTCTTCACGGCTCCACCACCTCCTGGTCCTCCGGCGAGGGCGGCTCGCCCGCGCGGCGCGAGCGGCCGGCGCGGATGGCCACGGCCACGCCCGCGAAGATCAGCAGCACCGCGGGCACCATCCGCCACGACACGTGCTCGCCCAGCAGCGGCACCGCCAAGGCGGCCGTCATCATGGGCTGCAGGTAGACGAACGTGCTCACCAGGCTCGACTCGGCCCGGGTGAGCGCCCAGATGTTCAGGTAGTACGCGGCCACGGTGGGGAACACGACGATGTAGACCATCATCGCCCACGTGGTCGCGCTCATCCCGCCCACCTGCGCCAGCGCCGGGCGAATTCCCCACGGCAGCATTCCCGCCACGCCGAACACGAACACCCACGTGATCACCGTGAGCGCGTGGTAGCGGCGCAGCAGCCCGCGCGAGATCACGAGGTAGACGGAGTACGACGCCACGTTGAGCAGCGCCAGCAGGTTGCCAAGCGCGCTCCCCTCGTGCAGCCCCACTCCCACCAGCACCAGCGCGCCGCACCCCGCCAGCCCAATGCCCAACCACTTGGCCCGCGTCCCCGTCTCGCGGCCGGCCAGGATGGCGATCAGCAGCGTCATGGCCGGGCCCGCCGTCACCAGCGTCTGCGCGGCGGTGGCGGTGGTGAGCGTGAGGGCGGTGATGTACAGCAGCTGGTTCAGGATCACGCCGAACAGCGAGTACACGGCCAGCAGCCCGTAGTCGCGCCAGGTATGGACGCGCTCGCGCACCGTCATGCGGTGAATGACCCAGAACAGCGCCGCCGCGCCCGCCACGCGCAGCAGCGCCAGCGCCGGGCTGGTCAGGTCGCGCAGCGCCATCTTTACGGCGATGGGCAGCGTGGCGAAAAAGATCTGCACCACCACCAGGGCAATGATGACTTTCGGAGACTTCAGCACTCGGATTTCCGTCGGTCAAGGCAAAAAGCTCCGGCCCCGCCGCCGATGAGGCGGGGGCCGGAGTCTGGATGTTCGGATGCGCGGGACCGTCACGATCCGTGCCCGCCGGCGGACAATCTGCCCCGCTTAACCCCGGCGCGACAGGTGCCGTCGCTGCGGTGATGCAGCGGGACGAGAGACTGCTGCGCCGGGCCCTTTCTGATCCCGACAACGGCTGGCCGATGATTCCTCACGGTGGCGGATGCCGTATGGGAGCCGTTCTCGCGGTGGCTGATCTCGCACGCAAGCGCTGTGAACCCTGTCCCGCGCGGAGGGCGGTGCGTATCTTGCCCCGCCATGAAGCACCTGACGGCCAGACGAACGCAGCGGAGGAACGATGAGCGAGCAGCACGATCACGAGCACGGTGAAGAAGGCTTCGGAGTGGCCCTGGGCTTCCGGATCTTCGAGGTGGACGGTGGGATCTACATGGCCGAGGCCGAGGTGTCGTCGTACGTGGACGACCCCAAGTCGCTGGGCGCCACGCTGGTCTTCCATTCGCTGACGGAGCTGGACCCCACCGCCGCGCCCGGCGATGACGACGAGGAAGAGGGCTGGCGCATCGACATCGACGACGAGCTGACGCGCAGTGAGGGCTCCAGCACCCGCGAGCAGTTCCACGCCATCCTGAAGCAGCTGGCCGGCTTCAGCGAGCAGGACCTGCGGGACTACCTGCAGCAGGCGCGCGAGGAAACCGGCATGCCGGACGAGGCTGAGGGCGAGGCCAACTCGTAACTGCGGGTTGTAGGGGACAGGTTACAGGTGACAGCCTGCAACAGCCCTGATCTCGTGCCTGAATGAAAGCCCCGCCGCGATCTCCTGATCGCGGTGGGGCTTCTTCTTTCGTTCTCCAAAACCCGTTGTTTTCCTGAGAGCGTGTTTAAGAATCTCTCCCCGCGCTTG
>DASQZE010000582.1:0-2971 GCA_035638875.1 Longimicrobium sp. | reverse complement strand
CCGCGCGGCCTCGCACGACGCCCGCTCCCGCGGCGGCCCCCAAGCCGGCGGGCGGATTGCCCGCGGGCGGAACGGTGCCGGAGAAGTGGGAGGACATCACCGTCGCGACGGCCAACTCCGGCACGTACAACCTGCCGGTGGGCCGCGGGCATTCCGGGCCCTCCGTGCTGCACGTGCAGGTGCTGCTGAACCGCGCCTTCTTCAGCGTGGGGATGCTGGACGGCCGCTGGGGGCGCAACACGCAGACGGCCGTGACCTGGCTGCAGGCCCGCGAAGGGCTGCCGGCCACGGGGACGGTGGATTCCGTGACCTACGCGCGGCTGGTGCAGCTGGCCGGCGAGGGCGCCACCCTCCGCGAGCACGTGGTGACGGAGGAAGAGGTCCGCGGGCCGTTCGTCGCCATCCCCGCGGACATCTACGCCCACGCGCGGCTGCGCTGCTCGTGCTACGAGTCGCTGTCGGAAAAGCTGACGGAGAACTACCAGGCGCACGTGACCCTGCTGCAGCGCCTGAACCCGGGGGTGAGGCTGGATTCCGTGACGGCGGGCACGGTGCTGAACGTGCCGCAGGTGCGCGACACCGCCGTGGCGCCGCCCGGCGTGGTAAAGCAGATCGTGGTTTCGGGGAGCAGCAACTACCTGCAGGCGCTGGATTCCGCCGGCACCATCCTCTACCACTTCGCCGCGACGCTGGGCTCCAGCATCGACCCGTCCCCCGACGGCGACTTCCGCGTGACGTCCATCCACCCGAACCCGTGGTGGAACTACCAGCCCAGGCTGCTGGCGCACGTCCCCGACGACCGGCCCAACGCGCTCATCCCGCCGGGGCCCAACAACGCCGTGGGCCGGGTGTGGATGAGCCTGTCCGCGCCGCACTACGGCATCCACGGCACCAAGTCGCCGGAGACCATCGGCTACGCGGAATCCGCCGGATGCGTGCGGCTTACCAACTGGGACGTGATGTTCCTGAGCGGCCGCGTGGCGCCGGGCACCCCCGTGACCTTCCGCGACACGCGCGGCCGCACGGAAGCGCCCGGCCCGCAGCAGCCGGCCGTGCTCGGCACCTCGCCCGACAGCGCGCGCCGCGACTCGGCCGCCGCCCGTCCGGATACCGCACGCCGTCCCGCCCGGCCCGCGACGGCCCGCCCCGATACCGCGCGGCGTCCGGTCCACCCCGCCGCCGCCGACACCATGCGCGTCCGCCCCGCGGCGACCCCGGCGACGCGGCCGGCCTCCGCCACGTCTCAGCCGGCTCCGGCAGCGAGACGGCCGGCATCCACCGCGACCCAGCCGGCATCAGCCGCGACGCGGCCGGCAACCACTACGACTCAGCCCGCGTCCACGACGCCGCGGCCGAGCACACCGGCGGCGAGGCCGGCAGCGGCGGACACGGCCCGGACGACGCCACGGAGCTGATCGGCATCGGCGGATACGACAGATATGGCGCGGCGCTCGGACTCGGGCGCCGCGCCGTCTTTGCCTCGAGCTGCTGGCGCATCTCCGGCACCGAGCGGCGCCCCCACCCGCTCGTTCCTCGCGACCTCCCCCAAAACCCCTGGGGGAGGTTGGACTGACTCCCGCTCGAGGCTCCGTAGCGGCGTGGCACCCGCCCGTGACGGACAGTCCGCGCAGGCGGACTTCGTGTGTTCGTTGCGGCGAATTCATTCGCTTGGCCGGGGCTCGCCCTCCGGTCCCTGACACGGCCTCCGCCAATCTGCACGGAACATCGAAGGATCGGGATTTCCCACTCCACCGTTCCATCCGCACGAGTCACTTGCGGATTCGGATCGAGCGCGGCAATCTGCTGAAAGATTAGCATCCATCGCAGGCGATCCCCATCCTCCACCCGCCCATCGCGATCATGAGACGCCGAGAGTTCATCCAGCGGAGCGCCGTGGGCGCGGCCGGGCTGGCGATGGCGGGGCCGCGCACCCTGCACGGCCGCATGCAGGACGTGGACGAGCGCGAGCTCACGGCCCGCGCCCTGGAGGCCGCGCGCTCCGCCGGCGCCAGCTACGCCGACATCCGCATCCAGCGCAACCGCACGCAGTCCATCGGCACGCGCGAGCGGCAGATCACGGACTTCGACGACGCGGAGACGTACGGATTCGGCGTGCGCGTGCTGGCCAACGGCGCGTGGGGCTTCGCCGCCAGCCGCGACGTCACCCTGGACGAGGTGGTGCGCATCGCCCGGCAGGCCGTGGCCCAGGCGCGCGCCAACGCGCTGGCGCAGCAGCGGCCCGTGCAGCTGGCGCCCGTGGAGGCGTATCCGGATGCCACCTGGCGCTCGCCCATGGAAACGGACCCGTTCGAGGTGTCCGTGGAAGACAAGGTGGGGCTGATGCTGGCCACCAACGAGGCCGCCCTGCGGGTGCCGCGGGCGCGCTTCGTCACCACGTCGCTCTTCTTCGTCCGCGAGGAGAAGATCTTCGCCAGCACGGAAGGCTCGTTCATCAACCAGACGCTCACCCGCACCTACCCCGTGACCACGGTGACGGCCGTGGCCGAGGGCGGCGGCGATTTCCAGACGCGGATGAGCACCGACGTGCCGCCGCGCGGGCTGGGCTACGAGTACGTGGTGCAGTCCGGCCTTCCCGCCCGCGCCGCAGTCTGGGCCGAGGAGGCGGCCGCCAAACTGTCCGCGAAGCCCGTGGAGCCGGGCCGCTTCGACCTGGTGCTGCTCCCCACGCACCTGCGGCTCATCATCCACGAGTCGCTGGCGCATCCCACGGAGCTGGACCGCATCCTGGGGTTCGAGGCCAACTACGCGGGCACGTCGTTCATCCACCCCGTGGGCGACTACCTGGGCAAGTTCCGCTACGGGCCAGACTTGATGAACGTGCAGGCCGAGCGCAGCGCCCCCGGCTCGCTGGCCACCATCGGCTACGACGACGAGGGCGTGCGCCCGGACGAGTACCTGATCGTGAAGAACGGCATCCTGAACGACCTGCAGACCACGCGCGAGCAGGCGC
>DASQZE010000581.1:0-11774 GCA_035638875.1 Longimicrobium sp. | reverse complement strand
CATTCGGGCGTTCTCCGCTGCGGGAATCCGGGGTCCGTGGACGGCGAGCAACGTACCGGCGCGCCCGCGCCCGCGTCAACCCTGATCGTCCCCGGCGCACGTTGACGCCGGGGGCCGCCGTTCCGTAAGTTTACCCCCGCGTCCGCCCCCGCGGCGGCGCCTTTTTTTCACGGGTCGCAAGCCGCGCGCGTGCGCGGGCGGCCGTCCGTACCGTAGGAGTGTTCCCGTGCGTCTGCGCTTCATTGCCCTGCTTGCCTCGCTGTTCGCCTGCGCGCCCCTGCTGTCGGCGTGCGACGACGGCGGCCTGCTCGCCGAGCTCATCCTGAGCCCCGACACGGCCGTCATCGGCCTTCCCGGCGGCAACGCCTCGGGCTCCGCCCTCGACATCGTGCGCGCCAGCGGCGACTTCGACCTCGTGCGCAACCCCGAGACGGTGGCCGACGCCGAGCAGTGGGACCTCGCCCTGCGCTCCACGCCTTCGGGGCTGGTGTTCCGCCCCTTCGCCCCCGTGGCGTCGCCCCTGCGGGGCGCGGAGATCGCCGTGGCCACGCGCGCGTTCGACGCCATCGACAAGGCGCCCCGCGGCAACGCCACCTACACGCGCGAGCCCGTGCCCGTGACGGCCAACGGCGTGTACCTGCTGCGCTCGCGGCAGTTCACCAGCAGCGGCGTGCTGTGCCTGAAGTACGCCAAGATGCGGGTGCTGGAGGTGAACGCGGCCGCCCAGACGGTGCGCGTGGCGCTGGTGATCAACGAGGGCTGCGACGACGAGCGGCTGGCGGACGACTGATGCTCGACGCCAAGCTCATCCGGCAGGACCCCGGCGCCATCCGCGCCGGGCTGGCCGCCCGCGGCAAGCCGGCGGAGACGGACGCGGCCGTGGAGCGCGTGCTGGCGCTGGACACGGAGCGCCGTGCCGCCATTTCCGAGGGCGACGCCCTCAAGGCCCGCCGCAACGCCGTCAGCCTGGAAGTGGGCGAGCGCAAGCGGCGCAAGGAAGACGCGGACGACCTGATCGCCGAGATGCGGCAGGTGAACGACCGCATCCGCGAGCTGGACGCGGGGCTGCGCGAGACGGAAAGCAGCATCGACGACATCCTGCTGCGCCTTCCCAACCTCACGCACGAATCGGTGCCGCCGGGCGGGGAAGAGGCCAACACGGTCGTCCGCAGCTGGGGCGAGCCGCGCGCGTTCGGCTTTGCGCCGCGGCCGCACTGGGAGCTGGCGGCGGAGCTGGGGCTGCTGGACCTGCCGGCGGGCGCGAAGGTGGCGGGGAGCGGATTTCCCCTCTACACGGGGATGGGCGCGCGGCTGCAGCGGGCGCTCGCCAACTTCTTTCTGGACCTGCACACGCGCGAGCACGGCTACACGGAGGTGGAGCCGCCGTTCCTGGTGACGCGCGAGAGCATGCAGGGCACGGGGCAGTATCCCAAGTTCGTGGAAGAAGGCGACGCCTACGGGCTGGCGGAGGACGGGCTCTTTCTCGTTCCCACCAGCGAGGTGCCGCTGGTGAACATGCTGCGCGACGAGATGCTGGAGGCGAAGCGCCTGCCCGTGGCCGTAACCGCGTACTCGCCCTGCTTTCGCCGCGAGGCGGGCTCGGCGGGCAAGGACACGCGCGGGCTGCTGCGCGTGCACCAGTTCGGCAAGGTGGAGCTGGTGCGCTTCGAGCGGCCGGAAGACTCGTGGGACGCGCTGGAGCGCCTGACGGGACAGGCGGAGCGGGTGCTGCAGCTGCTGGAGCTCCCCTACCGCGTGCTCCTGCTGGCCTCGGGCGACACGGGCTTCTCGTCGGCCAAGACGTACGACCTGGAGGTGTGGGCGCCGGGGGTGGACCGGTGGCTGGAGGTGAGCAGCGCCAGCAACTGCGTGGACTTTCAGGCGCGGCGCGCCAACATCCGCTACCGCCCCGAGGCGGGTGCGAAGCCGGAGTTCGTGCACACGCTCAACGCGTCCGGCGTGGCGCTGCCGCGCACGGTGGCGGCCCTGCTGGAAAACGGCCAGCAGCCGGACGGCTCCGTGACCATTCCCGAGGCCCTGCGCCCCTACCTGGGCACGGACCGCCTGGTCCGGCCCTGACCCGTCCCGCGCGCCGGGGCCGCCGACGTCCGGCGGCCCCTTTCGCCCCCGGACATCCCATGCGGTACCACTCCCTCCTCGTCCGCGGGGCATGCGCCTCCCCACGCTGAACCGCCGCCACGCGCCCACCGCGCTGGCGCTGCTCGCGGCGCTCATCCTGGCGTGGTACCTGGTGTACAGCCAGATGCTGGTGCGCGAGCTGCGCCGCGACGCGCAGGTGCACTCGCGGATGGTGGTGCGCGTGTACGGCGCCCTGAGCGACACGGACGTGGACCCCGTGGGCACCCTCCTGGCCCTCTCGGGCGACATCCAGCGGCTGCGGGTCCCCATCGTGTACACGGACCAGGACGGCGTCCCCGCCTTCTGGGTGAACCTGCCGTTCGATGCCGTGCAGGGCGACACGGCGGACATGATCCGCGTGCTGGACTACGCGGACGAGCTGGCGGAGGACAATCCGCCCATCGTGGAGTCGGGGCTGGGCACCACCTTCTACGGCGACCCGCCGGCCGTGGCGCGGCTGAGCTGGATCCCCTGGCTGCAGGTGACGGCGCTGGTGGGGCTGCTGGCGGCGCTGGCCTCGGTCATCCGCCACAACGTGCGCACGGAGCGGGAGCGCATCTGGGCGGCCATGGCGCGCGAGTCGGCGCACCAGATGGCCACGCCGCTGTCGTCGCTGGCGGGGTGGGTGGAGATCCTGCGGCTGCCGGACGAGGACCGCGAGCACATGGCCACGCTGCCGGCGGTGGCGGCGGAGATGGAGGCGGACCTGGACCGGCTGGAGAAGGTGGCCCGCCGCTTCGAGTGGATCGGCCGGCCGGTGCAGACGGAGGCCGTGGACGTGCGCACGCTCCTGCGGGTGCTGGAGCGCTACGTGCGCGTGCGGCTGCCGCAGCTGGGCAAGAGCGTGCAGCTGGTGGTGGAGGTGCCCGAGGGAACGCCGCCCGTGCTGGGCAACGCGATCCTGCTGGAGTGGGCGCTGGAGAACCTGATCAAGAACGCGCTGGACGCGCTGGCGGGATCCGGCGGCACCATCTGCATCGAGAGCGAGGCGGCGGCGGAGCGGCGGGTGGAGATCCGGGTGATCGACGACGGGCCGGGGGTGTCGCCCACGGTGCGCGCAACGCTCTTCGATCCGGGCGTGAGCACCAAGAAGGGCGGGTGGGGCGTGGGGCTGTCGCTGGCCCGGCGCATCGTGGAGGACGTGCACGGGGGCCGGCTGCGGCTGGAGCCGTCGGACCGCGGGGCGCGGTTCGTGATGAGCCTTCCCGCCGCGCCCGAGCCGGAGCCCGCGGAGCCCCGCAAGCGCCTGCCCTGGGCGCGGCAGCGCCAGGGGCTGGAAGGGCTGGAGGGACGGGCGGGGTAGGGGAGAGCCTCACCCGCGGTGGCCGAGCCCGAGCCCGGGCGAATGAATTCGCGGCACCGAAAACGTGATGTCGGCCTTCGCCGACGGGTCCGGAACGGGGGAGTGCCGGGCGGACTGGCGGAATGTGGCCCGTCGCTGCGCGACGGGGAGCCCTCTCCCCCGCCGGCCTTTTCGCTCGTTCCTCGCGACGGCCGACGACCCCTCCCCCAACTTCGGGGGAGGGGTTGGGGTGGGGGGAGTTCCGGCGTGCCGGCGACGTCCGTGAGCGCACGGCCTTCTCCCCCTCTCCCGTACGGGGAAGGCAACCGAGGGTGCAGACCGGTGGTGTACGGGAGAGGGGGCCGGGGGGTGAGGGCCCCCGCGCGATCCCGGCGGACCGGGCGCCGTTCTCCCCTCTCCGCGCGGCAGTTTGCGCGGGGAGGGGCCGGGGGAGGGGCGCCGTTGCGTGAGGGATGCGCGCCCGCAGGGCCGAGACCGCGGAGCAAAGGAGCACAGCAGTATCGTGCTCCTTTGCGGAGGGGGCTCGGCGCCGTTGGCAACAGTTTTATCGTTGCTTACGGCGCGCGCAGCCCGACCCGGAGCGCAGCGGAGGGGCACGCCCCAATCCGGCTCTGCCAATCCGTTGCCGTTGGCGGATGCAGCCGAAGTCGCAGTTTCGCAGTGGCAAAACTCGAGATCATCCTGATCCTGATTCAGCGTAGATGGCGTTCGACCTTTCGCACCTGAACCCGGAACAGCGCGAAGCGGCCTCGCACCTCGAGGGGCCGCTGCTCGTGCTGGCGGGGGCCGGCTCCGGCAAGACGCGCGTGCTCACCACCCGCATCGCGTGGATGGTGGACGAGATGGGCGTGGACCCCGGCAGCATCCTGGCCCTGACCTTCACCAACAAGGCCGCCGGCGAAATGCGCGAGCGCGTCCGCAAGGCGCTGGGCCGCGAGCCCACGGGAATGTGGATCGGCACCTTCCACTCCGTGGGTGTCCGCATCCTGCGCCGCGACGCGCCCCGCATCGGCTGGAGCCCCGGCTTTACGGTGTACGACGCGGACGACGCGGACGGGCTCACCAAGCGCATCATCCGCGACACGCTGAACCTGGACCCCAAGAAGTGGACGCCGCGGGCTGTGCACGGCGCCATCTCGGCGGCCAAGAACGAGCTCACGGGCCCGGAGACGTACGCCGACGCCGCGCGCGACCAGTTCGAGCGCATCGTGGCGGACGTGTATCCGCTCTACCAGAAGGCCCTGCGGGACGCCAACGCGTTCGACTTCGACGACCTGCTGGTAAAGCCGGTTCAATTGTTCCGCGAGCAGCCGCACGTGCTGCGGCGCTACGCGGACCGCTTCCGCTTTCTCCTGGTGGACGAGTACCAGGACACCAACCGCGCGCAGTACACCTTTCTGCGGCTGCTGGCGGAGGCGCACCGCAACCTGTTCGTGGTGGGCGACGACGACCAGAGCATTTACGGGTGGCGGGGCGCGGACATCCGCAACATCCTGGAGTTCGAGAAGGACTTTCCGGACACGCACATGGTCCGGCTGGAGCAGAACTACCGGTCGACGAAGACGATCCTGGATGCGGCCAACCGCGTGATCTCGGAGAACGTCAACCGCAAGGGCAAGACGCTGCGGACGGACAACGCCACGGGCGAGCCGCTGACGCTCGTGGAGGCGGCGGACGAGATGGACGAGGCGCAGTGGGTGGCGGAGGAGATCCGCACCCGCATGGGCGACAACCCCGAGCTCACGCTGCGCCAGTTCGTCGTGCTGTACCGCACCAACTCGCAGTCGCGCGCCATGGAAGAGGCGCTGCGCCGCGAGGGGATGCCGTACCGGGTGATCGGCGGCACGCGCTTCTACGAGCGGCGCGAGGTCAAGGACGCGCTGGCCTACCTTCGCCTCGTCGCCAATCCCGCCGCGGACGAGGCGTTCCTGCGCATCGTCAACGTGCCCCGCCGCGGCATCGGCGACACGACGGTGGCGCGGCTGGCGGAGCACGCGGCGCGGCGCGGCATTCCCCTGCTGGCGGCGGCGGGAGAAGCGGCCTCGGTGGAGGGGATCCGCGGCGGCGGGGCCAAGGCGCTGCCGGAGCTGGCGGGATTGATCCGCAAGTTCGCGGCGCTGTCGGCGGCGGGCGGCATCTCGCTGGAGGCGCTGCTGCGCGAGTTGATGCAGGAGTCGGGGCTGGTGGAGGCGCTCAAGGCGGAGGGCGCGGAGGGCAAGGACCGCATCGAGAACCTGGACGAGCTGCTCACGGGCGCGGCGGAGATCCAGCGCCGGCTTGACGAGCACGACCCGGAGCTCACCTTCGAGATGGAGCTGGCGGGGGAGGGGGATGCGGCGGAGCAGCCGCGGCCGCTGGACGTGTTCCTGGCGCACGTGGCGCTGGTGGCGGACGTGGACCAGCACGACCCGCTGGCCGAGGCGGTGTCGCTGATGACGCTGCACAACGCCAAGGGGCTGGAGTTCCCCTACGTCTTCATCACGGGGCTGGAGGACGGCCTGTTCCCCATGATGCGCGCCTACGACGAGCCCAAGGACCTGGAGGAGGAGCGCCGCCTGTTCTACGTCGGCGTCACGCGGGCGGAGCGCAAGCTGTACCTGGCGCACGCCAAGCGCCGGCGCCGCGCGGGGCAGTACATGGACAGCACGCCGTCGCCGTTCCTGGAGTCCATTCCCGGCGACCTGCTGGACACGCGGCAGACGGCGCGCATGATGGAGCGCTCGGCGTACCAGCAGCCGTGGAAGGGGTCGCAGAACTACACGTCGCGCCGCGACCGCCTGTTCGGCGTGCCGGCGTGGAAGGCGCCGCTCTCCACCGCCAAGCCGTCCACGTACGATCCGGATGCCGACGGCGGCTACACGGTGGAGTACGACGATGCCGGCGACGCGCCGGCGCTGCGCAAGGGCGCCCGCGTGCGGCACCCCAGCTTTGGCCCGGGGACGGTGATGGAGCTCAGCGGGTACGCGGACAACGTCAAGGCCAGCATCGAGTTCGACAACGTGGGGCGGAAGCAGGTGCTGCTGAAGTACGCGAACCTGGAGCGGGAGCACGATTGAGGGCGGGCGGGAACTGCGGGGGACAGGGGACAGGTTACAGGGGACAGCCAGCAACGGAACGTCGAGGCGATCCGGCTGGGTGCATTGCGCGGGGGCGAAGTCGTAGGGGATTGCAACGCTCGGTCGGGCCGAATCACGTCACGGGCGAAGTCCGTAGAGCATCGCGCGCCCCTGGCCGGAGTGAATCACGTCACGGGTGAAGCTCGTAGAGCAATCGCGAGCGTCCGGCCGGAGCGAATGAATTCGCCGCTGGAAATTCGCGAAGTCCGCCTTCGCGGACTGCATGGCCGCCTCCGTACCGGGAAGCCGGATTGTGGCGAGGGCCACCGGCGGGGCCGTGTTCCGGTGCACACCGACGGCGTGCGGCACGAGCTGTCGGCGAAGGCCCGGCGAAGGCCGACGTTGCGGTGTCCTTGCTGCCGCGATTTCAATCGCCGGGGTACGGATGTTCGCCGGTGTGCACCACCGCCGGCCCCACACGCGATCGCGCTGCCGAACGTTGCCGCGGTGCACTCACTCGCCCCCGGCACGAGCCGTCGGCGAAGGCCGACATCACGTTTTCGGTGCCGCGACTTCAGTCGCCGGGGACGGGTGCGTGCCGGGCAGGCGAATCCCGGTTCCCGGCTTGCCATAGTCGTTCCGGGCCGGACTCACGCCGGGCAGGATCTCAATCGAACCACAGACACACGGCATCGTGGCAGCAGCAGACGTGCAGATCGGTGAGGCGAGCGAGACGCGCGCCAGGTCCGGCATCGGGCTCATGGGCGTGCTGCGCGTGGGCGGACAGCCACAGCCGGGCGACCGGCGCGAGCTGGTGTTCCTTGTGCACGGGATGGGGCGCACGCCGCTCTCCATGTTCCTGCTGGGCCGCCGCCTGGAGACCGCGGGCTATCGCGTGGCCAGCTTCGGCTACCTGAGCACCACCGGAACCGTCGCCGACCTGGGCGCGGCGCTGGGACGCAAGGTCCAGGAGCTGGCGGGCAACGCGCCGTGCGTGCACTTCGTGGGGCACAGCCTGGGCAACATCATCGTCCGCTGGCTGCTGGCCCACGACCGGCCTGCCCGCGCCGGCCGCGTGGTCATGCTGGCGCCGCCCAACCAGGGCGCCGCCGCCGCGGACCGCTGGTCGCGCTGGGTGGGCTGGGTGCTGCCCACCATCCACGAGCTGCGCACGCATCCCGAGACCCCCGCCCGCACCCTGCCGCTCCCGGCGGACGTGGATGTGGGCATCATCGCCGGCCTGCGCGACGCCAAGGTGCGCGTCCACGAGACGCACCTGGACGGTGCCCGCGACCACACCGTCGTCCCCAGCTACCACACGTTCATCATGAACCGCGCGGACGTGCATCGGCTGGTGTGCGGGTTCCTGCGCGAGGGCCGCTTCTCGGCCGCGGACGCGCAGCCGGACGCCGCGTAGTGGCCATCCACCTCCGCGAGTTCCGTGAACCCGACTACGAGACGGTGATCGCCGTGTGGCGGGCGTGCGGGCTCACGGTCAAGCCGTCGGACACGCTCCCCGAACTGCGCAAGCTGGTGGACCGCAACCCGGGGCTGTTCCTGGTGGCGGAGGACGGCGGGGAGATCGACGGGACGGTGATCGGCGCGTGGGACGGGCGGCGCGCCTGGGTCTATCACCTGGCCGTGCGGCCGGATGCGCAGCGCCGCGGCACGGCGCGCCTGCTGATGGACGAGGTGGAGCGGCGGCTGCGCGCGGTCGGTGCCACCAAGCTGAACCTGCTCGTGGAATCCGCCAACGCCGGCGTGGCCGACTTTTATGGCAAGCTCGGCTTCGCCCCCGACGACCTGCTGTTCATGGCCAAGCAGCTGTAGCTACTCTGCTGGGCGTTTGGGAAAGGCTTTCCGCACGTTCTCCCGCTGGTGCAGGATTCTCAGCACGTGCACACCCGTCCGCGTACGCCGAGAGAAGATGCTGAAGGGATTCTAGGCGAAGCTGCGCAGGCGCGGTCGGATCTCTGCCCGTGCACGGCCCATCGTCGGGAACTCGGCAAGCTTCTCCATCACGGCGGCCAGTTGCGCGATGATGCGATCGCCCGCTTCGGGATTCCCGTTTTTCTTGTGGACGTAGAGTGCAGCGGCGAGGAGATCCGCCGAGCATACGAAGAAAGAGTATACACGCCCACGGCAGTATCGGTGAGGATGGTTGTCGTGGGCGACGCTCTGCATGATGCCGGGCACGATCATCCGGAATCAGGTCAGGCGCGACCTGTGAGGCGGCGAAATTCGGCCCTGGCTTGCTCTACGGCAAGAGGGCCCGGGATGAACTCGCCCCGCTCGTATTCGGCGATCGCGGGATCAAGCTGAGCCCGTAGTACCTCCAGCCTCGCCTGGTGCTCCCGGTCTTCGCGCGACAGCAGCCGAAGCGCATGCCGCACGACTTCGCTCGCCGACTTGTAGTCGCCGGATTCGACCTTCCGCTCCACCAGCCGTTCGAGCTCGGGAGTCAGCGATACGTTCATTCGGTTCATCTCACAAAGGAATCGGTGATCAGCTACCCTCAATCCTACCCCGATAACGAAGATTGTCAATCTTTGACATCACCAGCAACAAAAAGGCCGGTCGCTCCGAGAGCGGCCGGCCTTCGTTCGTTCCGCGGACCGGATCAGCCGGTCAGCGGAAGCAGAGCGCGGACGAGGTGCTGGACGGGGCGATGGGCGTCTGCCCCGGCTTGCGGTAATTGCCGCGGTTGAACTGCGCGCCGGCCATCAGCGCCTTGCTCTGGGCGGCCTGATGCTGCATCCGCAGCTGGCTTAACGGGTAGCCGCGGTTCATGCGGCTGGCCCCGTCGGCCATGGGATCGGACAGGCCCATCCCGCAGCCGGAGTTGAAGCTCATCCCCGCGCATCCCGACGCGCCGAGCGCGACCAGGACGGCAAGGGCGGGGGCGGCGAAACGGCGAAGACCAGGCATGCGGATCCTCCTTGGCGGCGGTGTGCAGCGAACGGGGAATGCCGGCCTGCACCTCGGATGCCACCCGCGCCGGCAGACCGGTCGCATCCCCCCGGCAACGCGTGCCGTGCGCTGCGTCGCCTGCCCTACGAGACACCCGGCCAGTGGGCGGACCCCTATCTCACACCACCACGCGGTGCCGCGAATGCTTCGGCAGGGCCTTCAGGTGGCCGAAGGGCACCTGGGGGAGCGGAAAGAAGTTGTCCGCCATCTCGTGCAGCAGCGCCGGGTTCTCGGCCGCGCCGTCGCGCATGGCCATCCGCCGCACCTGCTTGCTGAGCGTGAGGTTGCGGTCGCCGATGGGGTCCAGCGACGCGGCCAGGGCCTCGCCGCGGCGCCCCAGGTAGTCCACCACGTAGTCGAACGAGCGCTCCAGGTAGCCGTGCACGGCCCCGTCCGTCAGGTCCCACCGCGACCGCGACAGCATGGTGCCGAACACCGACTGCCAGCGGTCGTTGTCCTGGATGCGGATCATCCCCCGGAAAATGCGCCGGTTGGTGCGGAACGAGAAGAGCGTGGCGGAAAGCACGTTGTCGAACAGGGCGTCCGCCGCGCTGTGGTCGTGCTCCGTGACCACGTGGCGCGCCAGCCGGCGGTAGTAGTCGTCCAAGTGGGTGTCCATCCGCGCCTCCCAGTACGAGTGCCCCAGCCCCGCCGTGGACGAGGTGAGCACCAGCTGCCGCGGGATGAACCAGTTGTGGGCGATGGTGTCCGCGGCCAGGTGCGACAGGTAGCCCAGACTCATCGCCTTCAGCCGGTCGTTGGGCGCGGACGTGTGGATCTCCTCGCCGATGTGCCAGTGGTGGCAGTGGCGCCCCTCGGGCACGTACTTCTTGGCCAGCGAGATGTCCGCGGCCAGGTTGCCGTACAGGAAGTCGAACGGATAGGCGGAGATGAGCGTCCGCACGGCCTGGGGCACCAGGTGCAGCGAGTCCAGCAGGGCCGATCCCAGGTAGACGTGCGTGGCCGGGCCCCAGGCCCACGCGGGGTCCGGCAGCAGCACGACGGCCAGCAGCGCCACGCAGGCGGCTAACAGCACCGGGGGCCTCCTCAGCCGTCCGTCTCCGCTTCGGCGGCCGGCGGCGCGCCGCGGCCCTGCTCCTGCGCCAGCTCGCGCAGCTCGGCGCGCGCCTCGTCCAGGATGCGCGTCACCTCGCCCCGGAACTCCGCCAGCAGCTCGCGGCCGGCATGGATCACCTCGTCCGTGCTGGTGCCCGATGCCTGCACGGCCACGCGCGCGACGGCCTTGCGGGTGCGCGACGCGCTCTTGCCCAGCTTGCGGACGTGGGGCTTGAGCCGCTTCTGCAGCTGCTTGCGGGGATTGGGCTTGTCCGGGCGCAGCAGCAGCGCGGCGCCGATCCCCAGCACCGCGCCAATGCCGAAGGCGGCGAAAAAGTCGTTCGTGTCCTGTCGGGCCATCGTCGGTTTCCGGGGTCCCGGGTGCGGTTCGCGTCAATCCAGGATGGTGCGGCGGCGGGGCGGCACGACGCGGATCTCCGTCCCGTCGTCGTCATCCATCCCGTCTTCCATCAGCTCGTCCAGCTCCCCCTCGTACGCCTCGTCCCCGCCGCGCCGCCGGGCCAGCCGGCGCAGCGCCTCCGTCCCTACCTGCACGCCCCGGACCGTGGACGCGGCGCGCACGAACGCCTCCTCCGCCTCGCGCTGCGCCACGCCCACCAGCGCGTTGATCTCCGCCAGCCGCTCCTCGGCCGCGTCCGTGGCCCGGCGCACCTTGAGGTTGGTTTCGCTCACGGTGGCGCTCAGCTCCTCCACATTCACCCGCAGCCGGTCCGTGAGTGCCTTTGCGTTGTCGCTCATGGCGGTCAGGTTCTGGATGGCGGGATGTACGTCCGTCCGCATCCGCTTCATCATCCCCCACGCCTTGAGCGCGCCGTAGACGACGGCGACCCCCACGGCAATGATGGACAGGGCGATGACGATGGTCGCCACGTCGGCGATCACGTCCACCCAGCGCTCGAAGTCCGAGGGGGCGTAGGTCTGGATGAGTAGCAGCGGTGCGTGCGTCACGGTAGCGACTTCCAAAGCGGGTTCATTCCATCAGGTCCAGGCACAGCGTCCGCCCGCCCAGCTTGGGGACGAGGCGCGGATTTCTGCGCGACGCGCTCCCGGCGGCCAGCATCACGCGGATACGGTCGGCGGCCTCGCGCGGCAGGCGGTCCAGCGCCGCGCGGTCGCGCCCGTCGATCCACCCGCGCAGCGCCGCGTCCAGCGCGTCGATGCCGCCCGCCGCCTCCGCCACGGCCGTGACGTGCGGCGGCGCGGACCATCCGCCGGCGAGCACGGCCACG
>DASQZE010000580.1:0-11357 GCA_035638875.1 Longimicrobium sp. | reverse complement strand
CCCCCGAACCCGCTGCCGATGATGGCGATGCGCACCCGCATGCCGCCCGTGTCCTGCGTCACCGCGTTCCCTTTCCTGAGTGAACCGCGAGGGTTGGCCCCCCGCCGCACCGGTGATACCATACATACGGATGCGACAACGGTACGCACAAGTACCAGATTGGTTCGGCGGATGACCAGCGCGGGGTGGATGTGACGGAGCGCGGCGCGAGCAACGACTACCGGCGGCGGCTGATGGACGGCATGGCGGCCGCCGTCGCCGAGCGCGGGTACGCGGACACGACGATCGCCGACATCGTGCGGCAGGCGCACGTGTCGCGGCGAACGTTCTACGAGCAGTTCGCCAGCAAGGAGGCGTGCCTGCTGGCGCTGTACGCCGCGGCCAGCGACCGCGTGATCCGCGCCATTGGCGAGGCCGTGGAGACGAGCGGCGACCGCGAGACGCAGATCGTGCGCGCCACGGAGGCGTACCTGGCGCGGATGGCGGCGCACCCGGTGCTCACCCGCACGCTGTTCCTGGAGATCCTGGCCGCGGGCCCCGCCGGCCTGCAGGTGCGCAGCGAGATGAACGCCCGCTATGCCAGCTTCTTTCGCGGCGTGGTGCAGGCGAACGGGGGCCGCCTGTCGCCCGCGCTGGCGGCGGCGGCCGTGGGCGGCATCAACGAGCTGATCCTGCAGGCCGTGCTGGACGACCGCATCGACCGCCTGGGCGAGCTCGCCGCCCCCGCCAGCCAGCTGCTGCGCGCCGTGCTCGCCGTGGAAGCAGGCGGGGAGGCCCGATGACGCTGGAGGCGCTGGAGCGCACGCTGATGGACTGGCTGCTGGCCGGCGATCATCCCGCCCAAAACAAAAGAGCCACCCCGATTTCTCGGGGTGGCTCTCGTCGCTCAGGCGGTCAAGCCCGTGCGGGCGCGGCCTTAGCCGACGCGCGTCACGTTCTCGGCGGCGGGGCCCTTCTGGCCCTGGACCACATCGAACTCCACCTGCTCACCCTCGGCGAGCGAGCGGTAGCCGTCGCCCTGGATGGCGCTGTGATGGACGAAGCAGTCCTTCTGGCCGTCGGCCGGCGTGATGAAGCCGAAGCCCTTGCTGTCGTTGAACCACTTGACGGTTCCGGTAGTACGCATACTGCACTCCTTGCTGGGTACCGACTGTCAGGGTGCGGGGTATCCGTACACGTGACCGAAGGTGTTCTGCGGGATGGTGCGCCCCCGCGTTCGGCGCCGGCGAAGCAAAAACAAAAAGACCCGGACAGAAACGCTGTCCAGGTCCTCTGACCGAACTTTTTTCGCCTGCACACAACTTACAGGCACCCGCCGATCCTGTCAACCCCGGTCTGCAACTTCGTTTGCCGGCCGCTACTTGGTCCAGTACATGATCACGCCGCAGCCGGCGGCGTCGGTCATCCACTGGGAAGGGACGGCCGAGCCGGTGTACACCTCCACCCCCACCAGTGAGCGGGGGGTGGAGATCTGCCGCCCCGATCCGCGCGCGCCGCTGATCCCCGGCGGCATCAGCGGCCCGATCCCCTGCCTGGCCAGGACGCCGTTGATGACGATGGCCGGCGTGCAGTCCCGTCGCATGGTGATCCCGCCGCGGTGGGTGCGCACCCCCGGCACGTGGTCGAAGATGTCGTTCACCTGGAACGCGTTCATCCGCTCGATGTCGTGCTGCTCCAGGAAGACGGCTGACTTGAGCCCGTCCGGGCCGAACTGGTCGCGGCGCGCGTAATAGCCGCTCTGCTCCAGCCGCTCGTAGCGTGGGATGCCCGTGACCGTCAGCGGGTCCAGCCGCACGGCGTTGCTGCTGAGCCGCAGGTCCACCTCGATCTCCGTCCCCGCCGTAAGGTCTACCGTGCCGCTGGTGGCCTCGCGGTAGCCCAGGCGCGACGCCTGGATGCGGTACAGCCCCGGCTGCGGCGCCCGGAGCGTGAACAGGCCGCGGGGCCCGCTCTGCGCCGTGGCCACAGCCTGGTCCTGCGCGTCCAGCAGCCGCAGCGTGGCCCCCGCGATGGCCGCGTTCGTCTCCGCGTCGCGCAGCTGCCCGTCTACCCGCTGCGCCACCGCCGCCCGCGGCGCGAGGAGCGCCAGCAGGAGCAGCAGCCCCGCGGCGTACGTCCATCGGCCCTGATTTTCCCGCAAAAACATCGATCTCCCTGGAACGGTGTGACGGTGGGTCCGGCGGATTACTTGGTCCAGTACATGATCACGCCGCATCCGGCGGCGTCCAGCAGGTAGCGGCCGGGGATGGCCATCCCGTAGTACACCTCCACGCCCACCAGCGACCGCGGCGTGTAAACCTCCCGCCCCGAGCCCCGCACGGTGAACGACATGGGCGACGTGCGGCTGCTCCCGGGCGAGGACACGGCTCCGTTGACCACGATGGCCGGCGTGCACCCCAGCCGCATGGTCACCCGGCCGCGTTCCGTGCGTACCCCGCGGACGTGGTGAAAGATGTCGTTGATGCTGAAGGCGTTCAGCCGCTCGATGTCGTGCTGCTCCAGGAACACGGCCTCCTGCAGGTGGCCTCGCGGTAGCCCAGGCGCGACGCGTGGATGCGTACACGCCCGGCCGCGGGGCGCGGAGGGAGAACAGGCCGCGCGGGCCGCTCTGCGCCGTGTGGACGGACTGGCCCTGCGCGTCCAGCAGCCGCAGCGTGGCCCCGGCGATGGGCGCGTTCGTCTCCGCGTCCTGCAGCCGTCCATCCACCCGCTGCGCCAGCCCCTCCCGCACATCGCACGCGGCCAGCAGCAGCGCGAGCCCGGCGGCCCGCGTCCATCCCCAACGAAACCGCTCCCGCGCGCATGCCAGTCCGGTGCACCTGCGCCTCCCGTGGGATCCGTTTGAACGGGAACCCATGCGTTCACAGATAGAGTGTGCACCCATGCGACAGTTGCGCAAGATTTTCATCCCCCGACGTCGGCATGTGAGCGTTCGCCGGCGCCGTGCCCCGGCCGCGGCACCGGGATTGATGCAGAAAGGGGCGAGCGTTCCCTCGTCCCCCGGCCGACTCGTTCCATGCGCACCGATCCATCCGCCGCACGCGTACGCCGCGCCGCCGGCATCACCCTGGGCGTGGGGCTGGGCGGCTTCGCGGACGGCATCGCCCTGCACCAGATCGCCCACTGGCACAACATGGGATCGGCCGTGCTGCGGCCGGACACCCTGGAGGCCATGCGGCAGAACATGCGCTGGGACGGGCTCTTTCACGCGGCCACGTGGATCATTACCCTGGCCGGCGTGTGGCTGCTCTGGCACGACGGCCGGGCCGGCATCGTTTCCGCCGGCCGCGTGTTCGCGGGGCAGATGCTGATCGGCTGGGCGATGTTCAACCTGGTGGAAGGCATCATCGACCATCCCCTGCTGGAACTGCACCACGTACGCGACCTTCCCGCCCACGTGCCGATGTACGACTGGCTCTTCCTGCTCGCCGGCGGCATACTGCTGGGACTGGCCGGAGGGTGGATGAGCCGCGCGGACCGGATGCGCGCCGTTCCCCTGCGCTGACGGCCGTCATCCATCCACCCATTCATCCCCCCCGCGGAGCGCGCCATGCGCCTGTCCCTGCCGATTGTGCTCGTGCTCGCCGGCTGTACGCCTGCGGTCCATCACCGCGAGGTGGCGCGGCCCGTTCCGTTGGATGGCGATCCGTACGCGTGCGCCGTCCGGGAGGTGGAGCGGATGGGCTACCGCGTGGACCCGGTGAACGCGCCGACGCAGCTCACCGCCACGCGCGCCCGGCCGCAGGCGGATGGTGCCCGCTATGCCACGTACGACTACCTTGCCGTCGACGTGCTCGGCACGGGAACGGCGCGGGTGCTCCGGGTGGGCGCCGTGACCCTGGCGGGCGGCAACGACGGCGTGCATCCCCACTTTCGCCCGCCCGTCGCGCGGACGGAGGCGGACCGCGACGCCGTGCTGGACGCCTGCGCCGGCCGCCCGGCAACCTCGTAGCGGACGTTTGGGATTCAACCTGGCGCACACTGGAGACTTCGGATGGACGAGTTCATGCGCGCGGCGCGCGAAGAGGCGGAGGAAGGGCTGCGGGAGGGCGGCATCCCCATCGGCAGCGTGCTGGTGCACCAGGGCGTGATCCTGGGGCGCGGCCACAACCGGCGGGTGCAGCAGGGGAGCGTGGTGCTGCACGGGGAGATGGATGCGCTGGAGCGCGCCGGCCGCCATCCCGCGCACATCTACCGCGAGTGCACGCTCTACACGACGCTGTCGCCGTGCGCCATGTGCTCCGGCGCGATCCTGCTGTACGGCATTCCGCGTGTGGTGATCGGCGAGAACCGCACGTTCATGGGCGAGGAGGAGCTGCTGCGCGCCCGCGGCGTGGAGGTGACGGTGGTGCAGGACCCGCAGTGCATCCTGCTGATGGAACGCCTCATCGCCGCGCACCCCGAGCTGTGGAACGAGGATATCGGCGAGTGATCGCGCCGGTTCGTCCAGGGGATGCACGGGCGTGGCGCGTGTGTGTCACGGGCGGTGCGGTGGATCGTTCTCCGTGTTGTCCGCGCCTGATGAACGTCCCATCGCCCGAGTACCTCTCATGCACATCCGATCCGTCCTCCACGCGACCACGCTCGTGCTGCTGGCGAGCTGCAATCCCATCACGCAGTCGTGCACGCTCATCGGCTGCGAGGACGGGCTGGCCGTGCGCCTGAGCAGCGTGCCTGCAGGCGCCTACCGCGTGGAGGCGTGGTCGGAGCTACGCATTGCCCCGCAGGTGTTCGAGTGCGCGGCGGGGCAGACCTGCGCGCCCATCTTTTTCCCCGCGTTCGAGGGGCACGACGTGATGGTCCGCGTGACCACGGCCGCCGGAGTGCGCACGCAGGAGTTCGACGACGTGGAGTACGAGCGCCTGTACCCCAATGGCCGCCGCTGCGGCGGCGCCTGCGCGCAGGCCACGGTCACCGTTCAGCTGTAATACCACGTTTGCGATTCCCTGTACACTGGCGGAAAGAATACAATCACGCGGAGGACGCGGAGGAACAAAGCGAGGACGCGGAGAAAACCTTCTGTTCTCCGCGTCCTCTCTGTTTGTCTCTGCGTCCTCCGCGTGATCCATCCGGACCGGAATGCACACGAAAACCTGAAGTTTGGGATAACTGCACCATCACCCGCCGCCCGCCTCACCGGACCGCCGCCACCTGAAACTTGACGGCGGGTTCGCGGATGTGTACAGTAGGTGCAACCATCCGCAGTTCATTATAGGCCCTCCCGTTTTCACATCCATGGAATGCTTTTGAACATCGTCGATGGCACGGGGCCGTCGGGCGATGGGTTCGTCCTCTTGTGAAATGGGGTACTGTGTACTATGTTACGGAGCAGGCGAGGGGTGATATGCTGGAGTTCATCTACCTTGCCCTGTTCGAGCGAACCCGCAAGGGCGTGCTCCAGGACGCGGAGATGAAAGCGGTAGAGGATGCGCTCCTCGCCAATCCGCGGGCCGGTACCGTAATCGTAAACACGTCCGGCGTGCGAAAGATGCGCGCGGCCCAGGACGGACGCGGCAAGAGCGGAAGCGCACGGGTGGTCTACCTGTACGTCGAGGAGCAGGCCACCGTGTACTTCATCCTCGCGTTCCCCAAGAACGTGCAGGGCAACCTCACCGCCGAGCAAAAGCGGCTGGTGCGCACGCTGGTGGGGCAGGTCAAGCAGGAGGAGTGGCCGCGAAAGCGGCTCGGGCACATGGCGCAGGCAAACTGAGGAGCTCAAATGGCCAGCAAGAACGACGCGCTCGAGGTCACCGACCAGAACTTTGGCGACCTTCTCATCCAGGGGCTGCAGGAGGCGGTCGCCGTGCGCCGCGGCGAGCGGGAGCCCGCCGCCCGCGTGCGCCGGCCCATGACCGCCCGCGAGGCCATCGTGCAGCCGCCCCGCCAGTACCAGGGGCCGGAGACGCAGCGCATCCGCGAGCAGCTGGGCCTGTCGCAGAGCGTGTTCGCGCGGGTGCTCAACGCGAGCGCGGAGACCGTCAAGGCGTGGGAGCAGGGGAAGCGGCAGCCGGACGGCATGGCCCTCACGCTGCTGGAGATCGCCGAAACGCACCCGGAGGCGCTGATGTCGCGCGTCCGGCTGCGCGGGGGAACCGCGGCGAGCGGGCCCGCCGGCCGGTAGAGCGGGGCGGACGGCGCGGGGCACGGGACGGGCGCATCCGCAGCCGCTGGTTGCTGTCACGGGCCCGCACCGTTATCCGTATGCGCCGTGGGCCCGCCCGCGACTTTTCCTCCGTGCGGCCGCACTCCCGTAGCGCCCGTCCACGGGGCGCCCGTACCGAACGACCGAGCAGAATGACGGATCCGCGACCCGCCGGCGGTGCACGCTCCCTCCCCTCCATCCGGCGCCGCGTCCACGAGCTGCTGGAGCTGGCGCGCCCCGGCGACCACGCCAGCCGGGCGGTGGACGTCTTCATCATCACGCTCATCGCGTTGAACGTGGTGGCGATGGTGATGAGCACCGTGCAGCCCGTCCGTGAGCGCTTTTCCGGCGTGTTCACGGGGTTCGAGGCGTTCTCCCTGGCCGCCTTCTCCGTGGAGTACGTGCTGCGGGTCTGGTCCATCACTACCCACCCGCGCTACGCCTCGCCGGTGACCGGCCGTCTGCGCTATGTGCTCACGCCCATGGCGCTCATCGACCTGCTGGCCATCCTTCCCGCCATTCTCCCGTTCCTGGGCGTGGACCTGCGGGTGGTGCGGGCCGCGCGGCTGTTCCGCCTGTTCCGCATCGGCAAGCTCGTCCGCTATTCCCGTGCGCTGCAGCTGTTCGGGCGCGTGATCGCGGCCAAGAAGGACGAGCTGCTCACGACGATGATGCTGCTGATGCTGCTGCTCCTGGTTTCCGCATCGCTGCTGTACTACGCGGAGAACGGGGCCCAGCCCGACAAGTTCGCGAGCATTCCCGGGTCGCTCTGGTGGGCGGTCGCCACCATCACGACGGTGGGCTACGGCGACGTGTACCCCGTGACGGTGCTGGGCCAGTTTCTCGCGGCGCTGGTTGCCATCCTGGGGCTGGGGATGTTCGCCCTGCCCACCGGCCTGCTGGGCGCGGGGTTCGTGGAGGAGCTCAGCCGACGGCACCAGGCCGAGACCCTGCTCTGCCCGCACTGCGGCGGCCTCGTGGAGATCCCCGACACCGTGCCCCCGGCGCCCCGTCCGGCCGGGGAAACGGCGGGCGCGGGCGGGCGTTGAGCAAACCGCAGGCGAAAAGACGGCAGCCGCGGAACTCCTCCGCGGCTGCCGTCCGGCGGGTCAGCCCGCCAGCCGCCGCACCACCTCTACCGCGCCTCGCTTGTAGACCGTGATGCACACCAACTCGTCAGTCGGGTCGACTACGGCCCAGTGCCGGTGGTACCGCATGATCGCGTACGGACCCTGTACTTTCGCGGCGGGAGCGGTGGGATTCTGCACGTCAGCCATGGCTTCCTCCATCCTCTTGACCCTCGCCGCGCAGCAGGGCTATGCTTGGTGAGCGTGCGGCTTTCGGGTCGTTGCGCGGTAAGGCTGGCCGGTTCTTCTTCGCGGGAGTGACGGCCAGCCTTGCTTTCGTGCCCTGCCGTACATAATGTATCTACAAACCAGTTCCTTGTCAACGGTGTATCTACGTGGATTTCAAGACTGCGACCGACATCCTCGGCATCCCTGCGCCTGAACTGGCGAAGGAATTCAACCTTCAGCCGCAGACGATCCGGCAGATGCGCCTTGCCCCCGATGCCGCAAGCTACCGCTCGCCGCCTGCTGATTGGGAGCGGGTGCTGGCGCGGCTCGCGCGGCAGCGGGGCAGGGAATTGCACGGACTGGCCGAGAAGCTGGAGCAGGCAACGACTACCGGAACTGCACGATGAGCGAGCCGAAACTGAGGTTGGAGCGGCTGACGCTCAGCGGCTTCAAGACGATCCGCGAACTCGACGCGCTGGAACTGGGGCCGATGAACGTGCTCATCGGGCCCAACGGTGCGGGCAAGTCGAATCTGCTGTCGTTCTTTCGGATGCTCAGCCAGATGTTCGCTCCGCCCGGCAATCTCCAGTTCTTCATTGGCAAGGCGGGAGGGGCGAATACGCAGCTTTACGGCGGGGCAACGACGGCGCAGGAGATCCAGGCGCTTCTGAATTTTCCTGGTGTTGATTACCAATTCCGGCTCGCACATGCGGCTCCGGACACGCTTATTTTCGCGGAGGAGGAGATCAGCTGCCGTCCTCCATCCGACGACGAGACCAACCGAATCTCATGGATTCATTGGGGGGGCGGGCACCGGGAAGCGATCGTACTCCAAGCTGACAATCTTCCTTTCGTAGTGGGTGAGGAGGCGCTGAAGACGTTTCTCCGGGAGTGTATCGTACATCAGTTCCACAACACCTCCGAAACTGCACGAATCCGGCAGCGGTGGAGCGTCAGCGATGGTCTGGCGTTGAAGGAGGATGCAGCCAACCTCGCTCCATTCCTGCTGCGCATTCGTGAGCAGCGCCCGGCTCACTACCGCAGGATCGCCGAGACGCTTCGGCAGATTGCTCCGTTCTTCGCGGACTTCGAGTTGGTGCCGGAGAACGATACCGTGCTGCTGCGCTGGCGCGAGAAAGGGAACGACCTCGTGTTCGGGCCGCACCAGGCTTCGGACGGTACGCTGCGCGCGATGGCGCTGGTTGCGCTACTGATGCAGCCGGCCGACGAGATGCCATTGATCATCCTCCTCGACGAGCCGGAGCTTGGGCTGCATCCGCGCGCCATCTCCGTGCTGGCGGGGCTGCTCCAGACGGCGTCGCTGCACACGCAGGTGATCGTCGCCACGCAATCGCCCGTGCTCCTGGACCACTTCGAGCCGGAGCAGGTGATCGTCGCCGAGCGTGAAGGCTCCGAGTCGGTCTTCCGCAGGCTGGACCGCTTCAAGCTGGAGTCGTGGCTGGAGGAGTACACGCTTTCCGACCTGTGGGACAAGAACGTCCTGGGGGGAAGGCCGCGCTGATGCGCCGGTTGAACGTGCTGGCGGAAGGTCAGACGGAGGAGGCATTCGTGAACCAGGTGCTCGCGCCTCACCTGGCTGCTTTCGACGTCTTCGCATCTGTGCGTTGCGTGACCACAGGCCGCGACCGGCGCCGCCGCGATATAGTCTACCGGGGCGGGATGCGAGAGTACGGGAAGGTGCAGCGCGACCTGGAGCGCTGGATGGCGGAAGACGGCGGTGCGATCTTCACCACGATGTTCGACCTGTACGCGCTGCCCGACGACTTTCCCGGTTACGCGGACGCAGCCCGGCTCCAGGACCCGTACGCTCGCGTTCGGCATCTGGAGCAGGAACTGGCAATGGCATTCAGCGGTGATCGCTTGATCCCGTACATCCAACTGCACGAGTTCGAAGCGCTTCTGCTCTCCGATCCCGAGAAGTTCGATTGGGCGTACATCGAACTCGCTCGGCAGGTCGACAGTCCCGAGTTGATTGACGATGGCCCGACCACTGCGCCGTCCAAGCGAATCATCAACGAGATCCCCGAATACGAGTATCAGAAAACAACGGCGGGTCCGTTAATCGCCGCCCGGATCGGCATGCAGACGATTCGGGGCCGCTGTCCTCACTTCGCGGAGTGGATCACCAGGCTCGAAGCGTTGAGCAGCTGAGCCCCGCGTGTGGAGAGACGTGTGCCCCCGGGTGGCGGAACGGACGTTGCCGCGTAGATTGCCCGTGTTCGGCGGGGCGACGGGACAGGGCGCCCCGCGGCGGTACCGCAAACCCTGAGGGAGGTGGAGAGTGGCGTTCACCCTACCGGATCTGCCGTACGCGTTCGATGCGCTGGAGCCGCACATCGACGCGAAGACGATGGAGATCCATCACGACCGGCATCACAAGACGTACGTCGACAACCTGAACGCGGCGCTCGAAAAGCACCCCGACTTCAAGGCCGGCGACGACATCGAGGCGCTCATGCGCCGCTTTGACGAAGTGCCCGAGACCATCAAGACCGCCGTCAAGAACAACGGCGGCGGCCACGCCAACCACAGCCTGTTCTGGCAGGTGATGGGCCCCAACGGCGGCGGCGCGCCCACCGGCCCCATTGCCGAGGCCATCAACACGGCGTTCGGCAGCTGGGACGCGGCCAAAGAGAGGCTGATCAACGGCGGCAAGGGCCGCTTTGGCAGCGGCTGGTCGTGGCTGGTGGTGGGCTCGGACGGCAAGCTGGACATCACCGACACGGGCAACCAGGACAGCCCGCTCATGCACGGCCAGACGCCCCTGCTGGGCATCGACGTGTGGGAGCACGCATACTACCTCAAGTACCAGAACAAGCGCCCGGACTACCTGGAGGCCTGGTTCAACACGGTGAACTGGGACTTCGTGAACAAGCGCTACGCCGAGGCTGCCGGCCACTCCTGAGCCGCGCCTCCGCATCGTTCCATCCGCGCCCCCGGCCTCCTCGCGAGACCGGGGGCGTGGTGCGTTCCGGCGGATTTCGCGAAATCCCCCTCCGCGTCCAGCCGCTGCCCAGCGGCGCAAATCGAACGATTGTCTGGCGCGGACGACGATCCGCGATTACCAGTAAGAGACCGCCTTTCGCGCAGATCCCCCGGCCCCGTCCCAGCGCATGCCGCTCACCATCGGTGTTCCCCGAGAATCCGCGCCCGGAGAGCGGCGCGTGGCGCTGGTCCCCGAAGTGGTCGCCCGGCTGGTGAAGGAGGGGCTGGCGGTGGTCCTGGAGCGCGGCGCCGGCGCGCAGGCGTACTTCGACGACGCGGCGTACGAGGCGGCGGGGGCCCGCGTGGGCTCGGATGCGGAGGCGTGGGGCGCGGACGTCGTCGCGAAGGTGCAGGGGCCCGGCGCGCACGAGCTGCAGCGGCTGGGGCCCGGCCGCGTGGTCACCGGCTTTCTGCGGCCGCTGGACGACCCGCAGGGGATGCTGGCCCTGGCGCAGACGGGCGCGACGGCGCTGGCCATGGAACTGGTGCCCCGCACCACCCGCGCGCAGAAGATGGATGCGCTCAGCGCCATGGGCACCGTTGCCGGCTACCGCGCCGTGCTGCTGGCCGCCGACGTCCTGCCCAAGTTCTTTCCCCTGCTCACGACGGCCGCCGGCACCATCCGCCCGGCAAAGGTGCTCGTCCTGGGCGCGGGCGTGGCGGGGCTGCAGGCCATCGCCACGGCGCGGCGGCTGGGCGCCGTCGTCAGCGCGTACGACGTGCGGGCGGCGGCGGCGGAAGAGGCGCGCTCGCTGGGGGCGCGCTTCGTGGAGCTGGGGCTGGACACGGCGGGCGCGGAGGGCGGCGGCGGATACGCGGCGGCGCTGGACGAGGAGCGGCAGCGGCGGCAGGTGGAGCTGCTGGCGGAGCACGTGGCGGCGTCGGACGTCGTCATCACCACGGCGCTCATCCCC
>DASQZE010000579.1:0-14409 GCA_035638875.1 Longimicrobium sp. | reverse complement strand
CGGAGACGCGGAGAACTGCGGAAACCACAACGGATTGGGATCACACGGAGGGAACAGAGGGAACAGAGGAACTTACGTCGTCCTCTGTCTGTTCCCTCTGTGTGCGATTGCTTTTGCTGTTCTCACTTGTTCTCGCGCCCTCCGCGTCTCCGCGTGAGCCCATCCTCGAAGGCTGAGCGCACAATCGACTCGCATATCCGGTATGAACTCCGGTGCAGGATGGATCCTGTGACGCGGAATCACTCCGGCAGGGCGCGGAACGCCTCCTCCAGCTCGCGGCGGGTGCGCTCGTCCAGGCGCAGCGCCTCGGCGCGGACGCTGCTCTCGATGCTGGCTTCGCGGCTGGCGCCGGGGATGACGGCCAGCGACGGCGAAACGCCCAGGATCCACGCCAGCACCAGCTCCTCCGGCGACGCGTCCCCGTGCCGCGCGCCGATCTCCCGCAGTGGCTCGCTTTCGCGCAGCAGCTTCACCCGCCGCGCGCCGCCCACGGGGGAGTAGGGAAGAAAGGTGATGGAGCGCTGGTCGCAAAAGCGGATGATGCCGTCCAGCTCCGCCGCGCGGTCCCACGGGTTGTACCGGTTCTGCACGGAAGTCACGGGCACCAGGGCCAGCGCGGCCTGCAGCTGCAGCAACGTCACGTTCGAGAGCCCCACCGCGGACACCAGCCCCTCCTCGTACAGCCGCGCGACCTCGCCCACGCTGTCCCCGAACGGCACGCGCCGGTCGGGCGCGTGCAGCTGGTACAGGTCGATGCGCTCCGCGCCCAGCATCCGCAGGCTGTGCTCGCAGGCGCGGCGCAGGTGCTCGGGGCGGCCGTCGTTCTCCCACCGGCCCTCCGGGCGCGTCAGGCCGCCCTTGGTGGCCACCGTCACGCCGTCCCGGGCACCCAGCTCGTCCAGCGTCTCCGCGATGAGCCGCTCGTTGTGACCGATGTCGCCGTCGTCCAGGCAGTACACGTTCGCCGTGTCGATGAAGTTCACACCCAGCTCCACCGCCCGCCGGATCACCGCCTTTGCCTGCGCGCGGTCCGGCCGTCCCTGGATGGAAAGCGGCATGCCCCCCAGCCCTACCCGCGCGATGCGCCGCCCCGTCCGCCCCAGCTGAACCGTCTGCATCCTCCCCCTCTCCCGGCGCGTCTGCGCATCGTGCGGTGAATCTTCGGAACGGATTGGACTGCGGATGCGGGCGTGTCCCTGCGCTCCGGGCCGGGCTGCGCGCGCCTGGGGCTGCTCTCCGTGCACCGCCGTCCACGGGTGAAAGCGGAGGACACGGGCAGACATCCAGCATCCGCGGGCAGAAACGCGCTCTGCCCGCACCCGCCGTTCATGCCCGTCCATCATCCCGTTCAGTACGGTGCCGTACCCTTCTCCCGGCTCACGCACCTGTCGTTCCAGCGGCGCGGGGCGTGCAAGGAAAGCGGGAAGGGAACATCTGTGCAATCCATGGAGATCGGACCGGATCCATGCCTCCGCAGCGGCGCGCGTCGGACCAACGGTGGGTAAAGGTGGTGGGCTGGATGGCGTGCATCGCCCTGGCCGGCTCGCTCACCTACACCTTCATCCGCGCGCTCACCGAGGGGCCGGGCGGCGTGGACCCGCTCTTTTTTGCCATGCAGGCCATCGCCAGCACGCTTTTCCTGGTGTACAGCGTTCGGGTGCGCAATGGCATCTTCATCGCCGCCAACACGGTCGCCGTGCTGAACGCCCTGGGCACGCTGCTCGTGGCCCTCGTGGCCCGCGGCTGACGGGGTCATTCCGGGGGGTGTGCGACTGAGCGCGGCTCAGTCGTATTCCCGCATACCGCAACGGTTTTGGCTTGACGGTGAACATAGGGAGCGGTATCGTCCCCCCACGCGGAACGACCCTGCCGAGCCCGACCCGAAATCAGCCACGCCGGTCCGCCATAACGACCGGAGCGCGCCCATGCGCTCCATTTGTGACCTACCCCAAAGGAGAGATCCGGTATGAGACGAAGTCTGGCAGTCGCCAGCGCCGCCGCCGTCGCGTGTGTGGCGGCCGGCACCCCGCTGGCCGCCCAGGGCTCCGCGGTCATGACGCACAGCTCCTGCGCGACCGCGCTGGGCGGCGCCGGCGTCGCGGACCCCTGCGACGACGGCTCGGCCATCCTCTTCAACCCCGCCGGCCTGGCCAACACGCCCACGCTGATCACGGCCGGGTGGACGGGGGTCACCGCCGGCGGCGACTTCACGTACAACAACACGGGCGAGCGGATCGAGCGTGAAGAAGGCACCACCTCCGTGCCGTTCGCCTACGCGGCCTACCGGTTCAGCGACCGGGTGGCGGCGGGGATCGGCGTGTTCGCCCCCTACGGCCTGGGGCTTGACTGGCCGGCGTGCAGCGTGGACGACATCAACGGCGGCACCTGCACGGGCGACAACTTCGAGGGCCGCTTCGTGAGCTACGACACCAAGCTCACCAACATCTACATCCAGCCTACGGTGGCCGTGAGCGCCACGCCCTGGCTGTCGTTCGGCGCGGGCGTGGACTACGTGTCGGCGGAGATCGACATCAACCAGCGGCTGGACCTGGCCGAGCAGCAGGTGCCGGGGCGGCCGACGGGGTTCACCTTTGGGCAGGTGGGCGTGCGGGCCGGGACGGACTTTGCCGACGCCAACCTGAACGGCACCGGCAGCGGGCTGGGCTTTCACCTGGGCGCGCAGGCGCGGCTGGGCAACGTGATCTCCGTGGGCGCGCGCTACCTGAGCGAGGTGGAGATCGACTACGACGGCGAGGCGACCTTCACGCAGATCAACACGGGCTTCGTGGTGCCGGGCACCACGTCGTCCATCGACCCGCAGCTCGCGGCGTCCCGGTTCGCCGCGGACAGCGCGCTGAGCAAGCAGTCCATCGCCACGGGGCTCACGCTCCCGTCGCAGATCGTGGTAGGCGTGGCCATCTCGCCCATGGAGCGCCTCCGCCTGCTGGCCGACTACCAGTGGACCGGCTGGTCCAGCTTTGACGAGGCGCCGCTGGACTTCGAGGTGCTCACGGACCAGACGCTGGTGCTGGACTACCAGGACACCGACACCTGGCGCCTGGGCGCGGAGTTCGACGCCACGGACGCGCTTACGCTGCGGGCCGGCTTCATCGCCAACACGCCCGCGGAAAAGGAGTTCTCCGTTTCGCCGCTGCTCCCCGAGGCGGAGCGCAACTACTACTCGGTGGGCCTGGGCTACCGCTTTGGCCGCGCGCTGGGCGTGGACGTGGCCTACCAGCTCGTGGACCAGGCGGACCGCGCCGGCCGCGTGCGCGGGCGCACGCCCAGCATGACGGACGCGGAGCTGCAGGCGCGCAACGTGGGCGTGTACGGCTCCACCGCCAGCGTGCTGAACGTGACCTTTTCGTATCGCTTCGGCGGGCGCTGAGCGGCGGCCGGACCCATCCACCTGATTTGAAAACGCACGGAGAACACCCCATGAGATCTACCCGATACGCCCTGCTGGCGGCGCTCGTCGCCCTGCCGCTGCTGGGCGCCTGCACCGACGACGAATCGCCCATCGAGCCGACCGTCCCGGCCGCGGGCGGACAGCTGTTCCAACGCTACGTGGCCCTGGGCAACTCCATCACGGCCGGCTTCGTGTCCGGCGGCATCACGGCCGGCGCGCAGGCGCAGGCCTACCCGGTGCAGCTGGCCGCCCGCGCGGGCGCGAGCTTTACCCTGGCCACGCTGGCGGGGCGCGGCTGCACGCCGCCGTACCGCGGCCCGTTCGTCTTCTACACGGTGCGCGTGGGCCCCGGCGCCACCAGCACCACGTGCGACGCGCTGGCTGGCCCCGTGCCGCGCCTGGTGAACAACCTGGCCGTCCCCGGCGCCACGCTGAGCGACGCCCTGAACCGCAACCGTCCCGCGAACCCGCTGTCGTCGCTGTTCCTGGGCGGCCGGTCGCAGGTGGAGCGGATGGTGGAGGCGCAGCCCACGCTGGTGAGCGTGTACCTGGGCAACAACGACGTGCTGGCCGGCGCCGGCGCCGGCGACACCACCCGCCTGACCCCCGCTTCGCGCTTCGCGGCGCAGGTGGACTCGCTGGTGGGCTGGCTCAAGCAGACGCCCGCGGGCCAGGGCGGCCCCGGCCGTGACGTGGTGATCCTGGGCGTGGCGCCGTTCCCGGCGCTGCTGCAGCCCGGCGCGTACTTCTTCGCGCAGTTTTCGGCGGACCCGGTGGGCTTCCAGACGCGCACGGGCAAGACGGTGAACGCCAACTGCGCCCCGGCGCCCGGAAACGCGTTCGCGGCGAGCCTGGTTTCGTTCGCCATCTTCGCGCAGCCGGGCATCCCGCAGATCGACTGCGACGGCATCACGGGGCTGAGCACCGACTTCGTGCTCACGCCCGTGGAGACGCAGGCGCTCATCGGGCGCGTGGTGGCGTACAACACCGCCCTGCGCGGCGCAGCCACGGCCAACGGCTGGACGTACGTGGACGTCAACGAGGTGATCGGCGGGGCGGGCACCACGCCCGCCACCCTGCGCCAGCGTGCGCCGGCCGCGCAGTTCCGCCTGTGCCAGGGCCTCGCGAACGCCGCCACGCCGGCGGCCATCCAGGCGGCGATCTTCACCACCTGCCCGGCGCCCTCGGACCCGACGGCCCCCTACGCACCGGGAAGCGCGGCGTACGCCAACTTCTTCGGCTCGTGGATGACGTTCGACGCGGTGCACCCGGACGTGGAGTTCCAGACCGCGCTCGCGCGTGCCATCGCCAGCGCCCTGAACGCCAAGCACGGTACCACGCTCCCGACGATCTGATCGTCGCACGAGCGGCAGGGAATGCGGCGGGGCGGCCTTCGGGCCGCCCCGTTCGCGTTGTGGCGGTGGCTGTAAACACTCGCCGGACGAGCTGCACGCGGGGGAGGAGGACTCCCGACCTCCATTCCGGATTCGGTTCGTGCCCGCTTCGCCATTCCCGCCGGCAGCCGAAAGAAAATCCTGCGGAGGAACAACGGAGAGAGGATGCGAAGCACCCCTTATATTATGTCTCCGCGTCCTTTCTCTTTTCGTCTCCGCGTCCTTCGCGCGATCCATCCTGATCGGAATGCATACGGAAGCTCGATCATTATCGGAGGGGCTCGGGCCGGCGCAGTCCCGGCGGGCATGTGTCGCGCACCGGCAGGGCGTGCAGTAGATTGGCGGGAGCATTCTTCCCGATCCACCACGCGATCCGATGACCGAAAGTACCGCGGGCGGTGCGCTTCCGCCCTCCATCGACAAGATCCTGCGGCGCTTCGCCACCCTGTCGCCCGACATGACGCGGCAGGCGCTGGTGCAGTACGCCGGCAAGCTGCCGCCGCTGCCCAAGCGCTTTCAGGGGATGGACGCGGAGCAGTACCGCGTGCACGAGTGCCAGACGCCCGTGGCCATCTTTCCCGAGGTGGTGGACGGACGGATGCACTACCACGCCGACCTGCCCCGCGAAAGCGCGGCCCTGCGTGCCCTGCTGGCCATGATCTTCGAGGCGGTGAACGGGCAGCCGCCGGAGACGGTGCTGGGCATTCCGCCGGACTTCGTGCGGCAGGTGATGGGCACGATCGGCCTGCAGGCGCGCGAGGCGGGGCTCAACGCCATGGTGGAGCGGCTCAAGCGCGCCGCGCGGCAGGCCGTGCACGAGCGCGGCGCCCAGCCGGGGTGATGCGCGGGGCGGGCTCCCTTGCGGCGCGCCCCTTGCGCGCGTACACGAGGCCCGTTCTTTTACCCGCCCGGCCAGGGCGAACGCCCTATGCCGCGCGTGGAAACACAGGAGAAGACTCGTGAAGGCTGACGTGTTCCGGCGCCGGCGCCGGGCCCCCGCCGCGCTGCTGGCCCTTGGGGCCGCCGTTGCCGTGCTGGCGGGGTGCGAGCCCGGCGACGCAAAGGGCGGCTTTGCCAAGGTCGTGCACCGTGGCGAGGCCGCCGTGCCCCGCGCCGCGTATCCCGATCCGCCCCCCGTGACGCCCGGCTCATCCGTGGGCGCCACGGCTGCGCGCATCGTGGCCACCAACCTGCCGCAGGGCGTGACCCAGGCCATGGTGGACCAGGGGCAGGACCAGTACGGCACCGTGTGCGCCGCCTGCCACGGCCAGGGCGGCACCGGGAGCGCCGCCGCGCCCGCGCTGAACGACGCCACCTGGCTCAACATCTCCGGCCAGTACCCGGAGATCGTCACCATCATCAACAACGGCGTGGCCGCCCCCAAGCAGTACCCGGGGATAATGCCGCCCAAGGGGGGCGGCAGCTTTGACGACACGCAGGTTCGTGCCATCGCCGCCTACGTATTCGCGCTGAGCCACCAGGGGGGCGCATGACCCAGCGACCGGACGGAGACGATACCTTCCAGACCGTGGAAGGCCGCTTCCAGAAGTGGAACGACGCCAACCCGCGCACCCGCGGCCCCTCGGCCCTCAAGGTGCCCGAGATGAGCGACGCGATGGAAAAGACGGTGGGGATGGCGCTGGGTTTCGGCGCGGGGGTGCTGCTGCTGCTCTTGGCCGTGTTCACGTTCTTCAACGCCGCCAGGTGGGGACAGGTGGACCGCAGCGGTGCGCAGGTGGCCTACACCATCGCGGCGTTCTTCCTCACGCTCGCGGGACTGGGCGCGCTGGGCGCCACGTACAACCACATCTTCCGCGTGATTCCGGGCGACGATCCGCACCACCACTGATGGTCGGCAAACGCGTGTTTTGCCCCGGTGGACGAGCGCTCGTCCGCCGGGGCTTTTTCGTGGCCCAAAAGTGCCACGTCCAAATGTGAGCGCCCACAAGTGTTGACAGCGAGCGCTCTGCAACCTATTGTGTGTCACATCCCACGCCAACTACTCCTGGCTTACATACGTTTGCTGCTCGTTTCTACGGAGAAGCCATGTCCCGCTTTCGTCTGGGCTCCATCCTGGCTGCCGCCGCCGGCATCCTGATCATCAGCGGCGGCTGCGCCGAGTCGCCGTCCGCACCCGTGCAGGCGGATGCCGCCCTGGAGCTGCTGCGCGCGCCGCAGGGTCCCAGCTTTGACCGCAGCGGGAGCGAGTCGCGCTCCCAGGTGATCGGGCCCGAGGGCGGCGTGATCGAGCTTGCGGCGGGCCGCCTGGTGTTCCCCGCCGGCGCCGTGTCGCAGCCGACCGAGATCGGCATGCGCGTGGACGGCGAGTACCAGGGCGTGCGCCTGTCGCCGCACGGACTGCAGTTTCCGGCCAATGCGCAGCCGGTGCTGGAGCTTCGCGCTCTCGGTGCGGGTGCGGACCGCCCCAATCTGACCGTGGTGTACGTGAACGATGCCAACCAGATTCTCGAGGTGCTGCCGACGGATGCCCAGGGCAGCCGGCTGACCACGTCGCTGGAGCACTTCTCGGGATATCTGATCAGCACCGGCCGCAGCAGGTAAGCCGGTCGGCGCCTGAACCCGCGTCGAATTCCGCTGTGCCCAACAAGGGGCGGCGCCGCTCGCCGCCTCTTGTTTTGTATCCGCTCAGGCCTGTTTCTGTCGTGACCTCCGTTCTCGCAACCCTGCTGGACCAGGCGAACGTGCAGCAGCGTGCAGGTGAATGGGACGCTGCTGTCGCGTCACTTCGCCAGGCGTACAATGCCAGCTTGGCCGCGCGGGACCCCGCGGGGATCCTGGAGGCGGTCGTACGCCTGGGCCATTGCCACTTCTGGCAGGGAAGCAACCGCGAGCTCGCGCGCGATATGCTGGAGCTCGCCCTCACCGTGGGCGAGTTGCACGGCAATCACGAAGTCGTGGGGCGGGCGCTGAACGGCCTTGCGGGGATGGCCCAGGACATCGGCGAGATCAACGAAGCCGAGCGGCTGTACCACCAGGCCAACGAACTGGGCCATGCCACCGGGTCGGATGCCCTGATTGGCGAGACCGAGCAGAACCTGGGCACCCTCGCCAACATCCGCGGCAACCTCACCGAAGCACTCCACCGGTACCAGAGCGCGCTCGTTTCGCTGGAGCGCGCCGGAATTACTCGCGGCATCATCTCCGCGCTGAACAACCTGGGGATGCTGCACGTGGACCTTGGACGCCTGGACGAAGCCGACGGCTTTTTCACGCGGGCCCTTGAAGTGTGCCACGAGGTGGGCGACGTGGTGCGCGCTGGGGTGGTGCACACGAACCGCGCGGAGCTCTTCCTGGCACGCGGACAGCTGGACAAGGCACGCGAGGCCTGCGACGAAGGATTCGAGATCTTCAGCCGGCTGAACTACCCTATCCGCAAGGCCGAGGCGCTCAAGTTCTACGGCGTCATCTACAGGGAGAGCGGAAAGCTGCACCTGGCCGAGATTCACCTTCGGCAGGCAATCGAGATTGCGTCGCACCAGGATCCGTTGCTGGAAGCGGAAACCCAGCGCGAGATGGGGCGCGTACAGCGTGCGCAGGGACACAATCGGGAAGCGCTGGAGGCACTCAACCGCTCGCACCTCCTGTTCACCCGCCTGCAGGCGCAGGCGGAGCAGGCGGACATCGACCAGCGCATCACGGAGCTGGAAGCGGACTTCCTTTCCCTGGTGCGGTTCTGGGGCGAGAGCATCGAAGCCAAGGACCGCTACACCATGGGCCACTGCGCCCGGGTGGCGGACTACGCCTGCCGAATCGCGGAGCGGGCCGGAAAGCTCACGGAGCGGGAGATGGTGTGGTTCCGGATGGGCGCCTTTCTCCACGACGTGGGAAAGACCGAGGTGCCCGAGGAGATCCTGAACAAGCCGGGGCGGCTGACGGACGAGGAGCGGGCGCTGATGGAGCGCCACACGGTCATCGGGGACGAGATGCTGGCGCCGGTGGAGTTTCCCTGGGACATCCGCCCCATGGTGCGCAGCCACCACGAGCGCTGGGACGGCCGCGGCTACCCCGACGGGCTTACGTCGGAAAACATCCCCTATTCCGCCCGCATTCTCCGCATCGCCGACGTGTTCGACGCGCTGACGACGGCGCGCAGCTACCGCCGGCCGCTGAGCCCCGACGAGGCCATGGACATCATGGTGGACGACGAGGGGAGCTTCGATCCCGAGCTGTTCGGCCTCTTTCGCGAGCTGTTCCCGGAGCTCGCCCCGACGGCCGTGGAAGCCGCCTTCGCCGGCTCGCAGTAGCGCTCATCTTGCGCCACTTTGGGAACATTCACACCGTGGCGGGGACGTCCTGCTCCGCTTCCACGGCAATTCCGCGCGTCCGCAGCAGCCGCTCCACCGCCTCGCCGATCTTCACGTTGGGGGTGGACGCCCCCGCCGTGAGCCCCACCACCAGCGGTCCCGGCGGCAGCCAGTCTTCCGCCTCCACCTCCGGCGTATCCAGCGGCGTTCCCGCGGGCTTGAAGCGGATGGTGCCCCGCTCCGGGTCGATGCACCCCGCGTCCGCCACGTGAAAGGTGACGGCGTGCCGGGCGCAGAGCACGGCCAGGTGGTGCGTGTTGCTGGAGTTGTATCCCCCGATCACCACCATTACGTCCGGCGGCCCGTCGGGCCCCGCCACCAGCTTCTCCACCGCGTCCTGCCGCTCCTGCGTGGCGGAGCAGATGGTGTCGAAGGAGCGGAAGTGGCGCGCCGGATCGTATCCACCGCCCCCGTAGCGCCGCTCCAGCGACCGTCCCACCTCCGCGGCGATGTCCAGCGAGTCGCCGGAGAGCATGGTGGTCTGGTTGGCCACGCCGATGCGCTCCAGGTGCAGGTCCGGATCGAACCCTTCCGACGCCTTTTCGCGAAAGTGCGCCAGGAACGCCTCGCGGGTCATGGCGCCCGGCGCGCGCTCCAGGTAGTCCATCACCCGCCGCGCCTCGTCCATGTCGCGCACGATGACGAAGCGGCCCTCGGGGTACTTGAGCGCCTGGCTGGCCGTGGCCCGCGTCTCCTCGTGCAGGTACTTGCCGTGGATGAGCGACGTAAAGCCGTCACGGGCGTACTGCTCCACCCGCTTCCACACGTTCAGCACGCTGCCGCAGGTGGTGTCCACGAGAATGCAGCCGATGGCCTGCAGCCGGCGGAAGTCCGCCACCGTGGCGCCGAACGCGGGCAGGATGACCACGTCCTCCGGGGTGAGGACGCCAATGTCGAACACGCCGTCCGCGTCCGCGTGCAGGAACGCGACGCCCATCTCGGTAAGGCGGCGGTTCACGTGCGGGTTGTGGATGATCTCGCCCAACAGGAAGATGCGCCGCCCCGGGAACTGGGTGCGCGTCTCGTACGCGTACTCCACGGCCCGGTCCACGCCGTAGCAGAACCCGAACTCCTCCGCCAGGCGAACGGTGACGCGGTTCTCGCCGTCGCCCCACGTGTCCTCGTAGCCGCGGGCACGGAGGCGCTCCACCAGCGCGCTGTGGTACTCGGACCGGATCAGCGGCTCGATCTGCTTGCGGAGGCCGAAGCCGCGGCGAAAGTAGGTCTGCTCCATCGGGGCGTGCGGGCGCGTTTCCGGCCGGGCGCGGGAGGCGTCCGGCACCTGTGAAAGCTAACCCCGTCCGCCGCCCGCCGCTACCGACGCAGGGCGGAAGCCGTTGGAGCGGATGGAGTTGGACTGGTCCCCTCCGAGTACGGGAACGGGAACGACGAAGTTCCATTGGGAGTGGATGGGCCGCGTCGGTGGCGGTCACCCCTCCCCAATCTCGTCCCACAAAACGGTCGCGCGGAACGGGAGACATTCCGGCCCATCATCGTGTGCGCGCCGAAGCAACCCATCTGCTTTCCGGAAGCGCCGTTGCGGGGCGGAGCCCACTCACTGCAGGTTGCTGGGCGGACGAGGAGTCAGGCACCGGACCGGTGCCGCGCATGCTTCTTGCCCGCCCGCCGGTCCGTAAACCGGCGTAGACACGCACGTTCGCACTCTCGCTCCTTCGCACTGTGGCCAAGCCCGTCAAGCACAAGGGAAAACTGCTCGGCGGCGCGCCGCGCACGGGAAAGTGGGCCAAGCAGCCCGAGGACACGCGCCTGGGTGGCCGCTACCGCGGCTCGCTCATCGGCGTGGGCGTCCTGGGGCTGATGTTCCTGCTGGGCATTGGCGGGTACCTGTTCTGGGCCGATTCGCAGCTGCGCGCGGGGCTGCTGCGGCAGGAGCAGGAGGCACGGCGGCGGCCCGACTGGGTGCCGCTGACGGAGCTTCCGCCCTACGCCCGCCACGCGTTCGCGGCCGTGGCCGACACCACGTCGTTCGCGCGCCGCAGCCAGCGGCGGGGCGAGCCGCTGCCGTCGGTGAGCCGCGAGATGGTGCAGCAGATCCACCAGCTGACGGACGACCTGTCGGACCAGGCGCGGGGGCAGACCATGGCCCCGCTGCTGGAGGCGCGCACGTCGCCCAACCGGCTGCTGGAGCTGTACATCAACCGGGTGTACATGGGACGGACGGAGAACTGGCCGCTGTATGGGGTGCAGCACGCCTCGCAGGAGTACTTCGGCAAGGACGCGCGGCGGCTCACGGTGGGGGAGGCGGCCACACTGGCCGGCATCCTCCTTCCGCCCCGCCTGCAGGACCCGGAGGCGCAGCCGGGCGCCGTGGGGACGCGGCGCAACGAGGTGCTGCTGTACCTGCTGAACGCGAAGAAGATCGACCCGGCCACGTACCAGGCGGCCCGGGCGGAGCCGCTGGCGTTCCAGCCGGGCGAGGACTACGCGCCCATGTCGCGGCCGCCCGGCTGGAGGACCGCCGAGGTGCCCGTCATCCGCCTGCCGGAGGCGCTGCGGCCCCGGCCGGACTCTGCCGGGGCGGCGACGACGAGTCCCGCGCAGTAGCCGCCGCGCCCGCCGGTTCCGCCCGTCCCGCCGAGTCCGCGCGGGCGGGAACGGGGGCGGGCGCCTCGGCCTTGGACAGGTGGAGCTCCAGCAGCCGCCACTCGCCCTCGCGGCGCAGGAACACGCCCGAGGCGCGCAGCCACTGCGCCTCGCCCCCGGCGCCCACCACCGGCAGCAGCTCCAGGTGCGTGGCGAACCATCCCAACCCACCTTCGCGCGTGGCCGCCTGCACCCGCAGGTCCGGCGTGCGCGCCACGGCCCCCGTGGGCAGCCGCAGGCTTGCCAGCGCATCGGCGATGCCCTGGGGGCCGAAGCGGGGGCGTCCGTCGTTGAACTGCACCCCCATCACGTGGGCATCGGCCGTGGGGCTCAGGGCCGCCAGGGCGTCGGCGCGGTTGCCGCGGGCCAGCGCCTCGCGAAAGGCGCCCACGCGCGCCGCCAGCTCCTCTTCGGACTCGCGGCGCTCCACGGCGGCGGGGTCGCGCGGGTCCAGGTACTCCTGCGGCGTGCGCTCCACGCTGCAGGCGGCCAGGGCCAGCAGGGCGGCGGCCACGGAGACGGTTCGGTGCACGAGGGGTCCTTCGGCTGCGGGTTGATCGCCGGTGCTGCGAACGGACAAGATGCAAGGCGGGTACGGAGTGTCAAGCGCCGTGCCGCGCCATCCGTCCCGTTGTGGCGGATGCCTTGACGGGGAGGGCGCATTTCATCATCGTCCAACGCGGATTCAACCCCTCACGCGGTACGTGGCTGATGATCTGGTTCGGCAAGCCCTTTTCCGAGGTCCTGTTCACGCCGCCCGCCGGCGTTGCGCCCGTGGGCGACGAGACCGCCCGGATGGAGCACGCGCTCCACTGGGTGGCCGCCCGCGACCCGCACCTGGAAGGCCCCGCGCTGGTGGACGCCCTGGCCGGCACCGGCTGGGTAGACCACGCCGAGGCGGCGCGGCTGCTCCCCTGTTTTCGCCACTTCGACCCGGACCGCTACTTTTCCGAGGCGCTGCGCAGCCTGTCGTTCCGCGGGCCCACGGCGGCCGGCGAGTTCCGGCAGCGCATCGGACGGGTGATGGAGGACCTGACGGGCGCGGCGGCGCTGGGCACGGCGGGGGCGGAAGAGGTGGTGCGCTTCGGCGCGGGAGACCGGCAGGGCGTGGTGTTCGCCTACCCGCAGGTGCAGTTCTCGCTCGGCGGGGAATCGGCCAAGGCGGTGGCGGCCGCGGCAGAGGAGATGCCGGACGCGCTGGTGATCGTCGCGCGCAACTTCCAGGAAGGCACGGCGGGGCAGCTCGCGGCCATGCTGAGCGACACGGAGGTGCCGGGCACGCTGGTGACGGTAAACCTGCTCCTGGGCATCCGCGCCACGACGCTGCGGTACCAGCCCGGGGCGGAGCGGGTGATCGAGCTCCTGGGCAGCGGACGGCCCCTGCGTTCGCGCGACGTGGCGGTGCTGGGAAATCGCAGCAACTGATACCAGATCCTCGGATTAATTGTGCACTCCCCGCTCACACGGACGACACTGAAGAAACGAGGATCGGTCTGTCCTCCGTGACCTCTTTCCCTCTGTGTGAGACGCAGTAGAAATCCGAGTGCACAATCAACTGCGGGATTCGGTATGACGCCGCCGGATCGACGGCCTGGGCCGATGGATTGAGGGTGGGACGGCGATCGATGCCCTGGATCGGGGATCGGGATCGAGGGACTGGGCGATGGATGGGATGCGAGGCGGATCGGCTGTGTGCCGGTCCGCCTTTGGTTTTTTCGGTGGGATGATTTCGGGGGAAGCGGAGACTCGGGGTCCGGGAGGCAGGGAGGAGGTCGAGGGGACGGCGAAAAGAGACGGGGGATCAAGGGGACGGAGAAAAGAGACGGGAGCGATTGAAATCGCGGCTACAACTTCACGCTGTCCGCCTCCGCGGACACGGCGCGGGCGTAGAATCCGGCGGGGCAGCGGGCCATTGGCCGATGCGGAGCAGCCGCTCCAGCCCGCCGGCGTAAAAGCAGTTGAAGCCTCGTTCCGCGAGCGCAGCGAGGGGAGACGGGGCTTTCTGGCTTTCCCAGCGGCGGGTTTACCCGCTCAGGACGAGACTCGGCCGATGCGACGTACCTCCGTCGGTCATGTCGCACGCCCACCCACGCGACGCACCGCGGTCGGCCACGTTGAACGCCCGGCCCACGCGACGATCTACGCCGAGCTCCAACGACGAAGCGGCCGCGGATTGCTCCGCTGCCGCTTCGTAATCTTGGATCACGATCCAAACAGGTCCAGCTCCTCCGCCGTCTTCTTGCCGCGCTTCCCCTTCGCCGGGGGCTCCGGCTGCGGCTCGGGTTCCGGCGAAGGGGCGGCGGCCTTCGTGCGCCGCTTGGGAGCGGGCGGTTCAGCCGGCGCGGGCGGCTCGGGCTCCGGGTCGCGCGCCTTGCCTCGCCTGGACGCGGGCGGAGGCGGGGTCTCGGGGACCACCTCGGCGGCGGGCGCCTTTTTCCCGCGCTTCGCAGACGGTGCCGGCTCGGGGATGACCTCCGCGACGGGTGCCTTTTTCCCGCGCTTGGCGGGCGGTGCCGGCTCGGCCGCAGGCTCCGGCGCGGGGACGACCTCCGCGACCGGAGCTCTTTTCCCGCGCTTGGCGGGCGCTGCCGGCTTGGGCGCGGGCTCCGGCGCGGGGGCCGGTGCGGGAGACGCGGCGGATTCGGCCGGTTTGCGCGCGCGCCGGCGCGCCGGCGGT
>DASQZE010000578.1:0-28751 GCA_035638875.1 Longimicrobium sp. | reverse complement strand
TTCCGCACTTCCGCACTTCCGCACTTCCGCACTTCCGCACTTCCGCACTTCCGCACTTCCGCACTTCCGCACTTCCGCACTAACGCACTAACGCACTTTCCTTATCGGTCTTCTCCGCGCCAAACTGCATGTCGTACAGCCGGCGGTACAGCCCCTCGCGAGCCACGAGCTCGTCGTGCGTGCCGCGCCCCACGATGCGGCCGGCATCCAGCACCAGGATCTGGTCCGCGCGCCGCACGGTCGACAGGCGGTGCGCGATCACCAGCACGGTGCGCTCCTCCATCAATTGCTCGATGGCCTGCTGCACCAGCCGCTCGCTCTCCGTGTCCAGCGCGCTCGTCGCCTCGTCCAGGATCAGGATGGGCGGATTGCGCAGCAGCGCCCGCGCGATGGCGATGCGCTGCCGCTGCCCGCCCGACAGCCGCGTCCCCTTTTCGCCCAGGACGGTGTCGTACCCCTCCGGCAGGTGCGCGATGAACTCGTGCGCGTTGGCCGCCCGCGCCGCCGACTCCACCTCCGCCTGCGACGCGTCCGGCCGCCCGTAGGCGATGTTCGCGCGGACGGTGTCGTGGAACAGGATGGTCTCCTGCGTCACGATGCCCAGCAGCGCGCGCAGGTCCTTGAGCTTGAGCGTCCGCACGTCGCGCCCGTCCAGCGTGATGCGCCCGCTCGTGGGATCGTAGAAGCGCGGCAGCAGGTCCGCCATGGTGCTCTTTCCCGCGCCGCTGGGGCCCACGATGGCCACCACGTCGCCGGGGCGGATCTCCAGGTCGATGTCCTGCAGCACGGGCGAATCCGGCGCGTACTCAAATCCTACCTTCTCGAAGCGCACCACGTCGCGGAACGCCTCCACCGGCAGCGCATCCGCCTGGTCGACGACCTCCACCGGCGCGTCCAGCAGCTCGAACGCGCGGTCCGCCGCCGCCAGCCCGGGCTGCACCGTGGCCGGGAACTGCGCGATGAACTTGATGGGCGACATCAGCTTGCCCGCGAAAAGCAGGAATCCCAGGAACATCTCCGGGATCATCGACTTCTCTTCCAGCACCAGGTAGCTGCCGTACCACAGCATGGCCAGGATGCTCACGGCCGTGATCATCTCCGTGGCCGGCGTAAAGAACTTGCGCCACCGCTCGTTCTTCACGTGCGCCTTGTACTGGCCGCGCGTCAGCTTTTGGAAGCGCTGCTCCTCCCACGGCTCCGCGCCGGACGCCTTCACCAGCCGCACGCCGCTCACCGTCTCCTGGATGTGCGACGCCGTCTCGCCCACCGCGTCCAGCACCTTGAGCACGCCGCGCCGCAGCCGCTTTCGCAGCCGCGCCCACATCCCCAGCATGGGCGGCATGAACAGGGCCGCCACCAGCGTCAGCTTCCACGACAGGCCGATCATGATGGCCAGCGCGAAGATGGCCTGGAACGACTCCCACATCAGCTTGGCCAGGTTGCTGGTCACCAGGCTGCGCATCTGCTCCACGTCGTTGGTCACGCGGCTGATGATCTGCCCGGCGCGCGTCCGCTGAAAGAAGGGGAATCCCAGCCGCAGCAGGTGGCCGTAGATGTCGTTGCGCATGTCGCGCGTAACCCGGCCCTCCACCACGGAGATGGCCACCTGCGACACGTAGTAGGCCACGTTCTTGATGGCGTACACCACGAACAGGAACAGCACCACGTTGCGCAGCGCGTCCATGGGCTCGCGCCCCGCGATGGCCCAGCCCACCGCCCCGCGCAGGAACTGCACGATGGGCCCCGCGTTGGGGCTCAGGAACGCGTCCAGCCCGCCCAGCGCGTCGCCCTGGCCAAAGAGCACGCGGAGAAAGGGGATGAGCAGGGTGTAGCTGAACGCGTCCAGGGCCGCCCACAGCGCCATGGCGAAGATGGCCAGCCCGAAGAGCCCCGCGTGGGGGCGAACGTAGCGAAGGATGCGGAAATACGTGTTCATCGCGGCGTGAGCAGCGCCACCGGCAGGATCATCTCCTCCGGGCTGATGCCCCCGTGCAGGAACGAGCCGCGGTAGCGCGCCTGGTACTGGCGCAGCTTGGTGGGATACACGAAGAAGACGTCTTCCAGCGCGATCAGGTAGTTGGTGGCCGCGCGCCCCTGCGGAAAGCGCAGCACGCTCTCGTTGTTGGTGCTGAACGCGGCCATCCGGTCCTCCGCCCGCAGGTCGTCCCCGAACTTGTAGCGCAGGTTGGCCGTGGTGTCGCGCTTGGCGAACACGGTGGCCGGGCGGTGGCAGTGGATGCTGCCGTGGTCCGTCGTCACCAGCACGGGCACGCCCTGGCGCATGGCCTCGCGGATGGCCGCCAGCGCCTCGGACCGTTCGAACCACTGCCGGGTCAGGGCGCGCAGGGCCTCCTTGTCGCGCGCCACCTCCAGCAGCACGGCGTTCTCCGAGCGGCCGTGCGTGAGCAGGTCCACGAAGTTGAAGACGAGCGCCGTCACCCCCGGCTGCGACAGGTAGGCCGGCAGCCGCCGGAGCATGGACTCGCCGTCCGCCGCGTCGAACACTTTTTCGTAGTGCACGGGCATGGGCCCGCACACGCGCTCCACGTGCTCGCGGAACAGCTCCGCCTCGTTGGCGTTGAGCGATCCCTCGCCCTCGCGGCCCCACCAGCCGGGGAGGCGCTCCGCCACCCCGTCGGGGTACATCCCGCTGAAGATGGCGTTGCGCGAAAAGGGCGTGGCGGTGGGAAGGATGGAGCAGTACAGCGCCTCTTCCACCTGCGCCAGGGGCTCCAGCAGGGGGATGAGGACGCGCCACTGGTCCAGCCGCAGGCAGTCGATGACGATGAACAGCACCGTCTTGTCCGGCCCCAGCAGCGGCGCCAGGTACTCCGGCACCACGTCCACGGAGAGCGGCGGCCGGTCGTGCGAGCCGCGGGTCCAGCGGCCGTAGTCGTCGCACACCCACTGGCAGAATGCGCGGCGCACGTCGTCCAGCAGCGTTTCCAGGGCGGAAAGCAGCCCCGTCTCGCCCGATTCGCGCAGGCGCAGCTCCCAGTCCACCAGCTCGCTGTAGGCCTCGCACCACTCCCGCCAGTCGCGGATGAGCCCCACCTGCGCGTTGATCTCGCGGAAGCGCGCGCTGAAGTCGCGCGCCATCACCTGCTGCTGGATCTGCCCGCCTTCCAGCAGGCGGGTGACCACGGAGAGCACCTGGCGGGGCGACGTGGGCTTGACGAGGTAGTCCGCCACGCGCCGGCCGATGGCCTCCGTCATGGTGCGGTCTTCCTCGCTCTTGGTCACCATCACCACGGGGACGCGGGCGTCCACGCGGCGTATCTCGTCCAGCACCTCCATCCCCGTGCGGCCGGGCATCTGCTCGTCCAGCAGGATGAGGTCGTAGCCCGCTACGCGCACCAGCTCCAGCGCGTCGTCGCCGTTGCTGGCCGCGTCCACGTGGTACCCCCGCCCCTGCAGGAACAGCAGGTGCGGGCGCAGCAGGTCGATCTCGTCGTCGACCCAGAGAAGGCGCTTTGCGGCGGCTGGCATATCGCGGAAGCTACGGGCCGGTGCGGGTGTGGTCAAACGGTCGAGCCCTGATACACCTCGCCGTTCCTTTTGGATGTGGGTGCGGTGTAAGTCCTTGTCCACCGATGAATTGCGGCATCGGAACCTTCGTCGCGGCGGGGAGAGATCACGCCGGCAGCAACCGCCCCCCTCCCCGACCCTCCCCCGCAAACTGCGCGGGGAGGGAGAGAACCCAGACCGTGCACTGAAGCGGACTTTCTGCACCCGGCGGGGCGCCCCTCCCCCCGGCCCCCTCCCCGCTCGTTCCTCGCGGAGAGGGGGAGAACTGCATACATGGCGACGCCCGACGCTCCGCTCACGGGCGCCAAACTCGGCTTCCGGCCCACCCCTCCCCCGAAGTTGGGGGAGGGGTCGCCGGCCGTCGCGAGGAACGAGCGAAAAGGCCGGCGGGGGAGAGGGCTCCCGTCGCAGACGGGACGGCAGGCCCCCTCACTGCTCCCAATTTGACAATCCCGCGTCCAATCCCGCAGCTTGCACGGCATGGATTGGAGAAACTACGCGGGGCAGCACGCCCTGGCCGACTTCATCCCCCTGGAGCACGAGGGGGCGCGCATGATGGTCCGCCGCGGGTACGAGGACGCCGCGCGGCTCCTGGTGGAGCGCAAGACCCTGCCGGCGGTGGAGATGCTCGGCGGCGGCCGCGTGGCGCACCCCGTCGTGGTGCTGCCCACGGGCGAAAAGGCCGTCGTGAGGCGCTATCACCGCGGCGGGCTCATGCAGCGCATCAACGCGGCGCGCTATTTCGGCGGCAACCGCGCCTTCGACGAGCTGCGCGCCACGGAGCGCGCCCGCGCCGGGGGCGTGCGCACGGCCCGCATCCTGGCCGCCATCGAACATCCGCACACGGTGGGCTACACGGCCATGCTTGCCACCCTGCTCATCCCCGGCGCCACCGACGCCGCCCAGTGGCTCGCCGCGCACGACGACCACGACGACATGCTGCGCGACGCGGGGCGCCAGGTCGCGGCCATGCATGCGGCCGGCGTAACCCACCCTGACGTGCACCTGCGCAACCTGCTCGTGGCGGACAGGGACGGGGCGCCGGAGGTGTGGCTGCTGGACTTTGACAAGGCGCGCGTCTATCCCGCGCCCGTGGACCGCGCCCGCCGCGCCGTGGACCTGCGCCGGCTGGCCCGTTCCGCCCGCAAGCTGCGCGCGGGGCTGGGGCCGGACGCGTGGGGCGCCGTGCAGGAGGGCTACGGCGACGCCTGGCCCGTGGGCCTGATCCTGGGATAGCGCCGCAGCGCCAGCGCCACCTTTTCCGCCACCTCCCCGGGGGTGATGCGCTCCATCCGCCCCGGCCGGTACTCCGCCGAGACCGGGTAGTCCTCGCCCGGGTCCCCGTACGCATCGATCACCAGGTCCCCGAAGCGCCCGTACGGCCCCACCCGCTTGGGATTCGTGAACCCCATCAGCGACACCGTCGGCGTGCCCAGCGCCACGCCGATGTGCAGCGGTCCCGTGTCCGGGCTCACCAGCACGTCCACGGAATCCAGCAGGTAGACGAGCTTGCGCAGGTCCCACTCGAGCAGGTCGAGCGGCCGATGCCGCACCGCCGACTCGATGGCAGCCGCCGCTGCCAGCTCCCGCTCCGAGCGCCCGCCCACGAGCACCGTCCGCACCCCCATCTCCCCCTCCAGCCGGTCGATGAGCTCGGCGTAGCGCTCCGCCGGCCACTCCTTCCCCGGCTTGCTGGTCCCCACGACCATCGCCACCGTCGGCTTGTCGGATGGCGACAGGGCGTCCGCGTACCGGGCGCGCTCCGCCGGCGTGGGCCCCAGCTTCCATTCCAGCAGGGGCGGCACGCCGAGGTGCTCCAGGAACTCGAAGTACTGGTCCTGCACGTGCCGCTGCCCGCGCGGGGAGATGCGCTCCGTGGTGAACAGCCAGTTGACGTCGCGCGCCCGCTCCCGGTCGAAGCCCAGCTTGCGCGGTGACCTGAGGATGGCCGTCACGAGCCCCGCCTTGAAGTACACCTGCAGGGCGATGACGAGGTCGAACCGTTTGCCGCGCGTGGCCAGGCGCACGTCGCGGAATGCGCTCCGCCCCTTCTTGCGGTCAAAGATGACGAACTCGTCCACGGCGGGATGGTTCGCCACGAGCGCCTGGGGGCCGGGCTGAATGACCCAGGTGATGTGCACGTCCGGGGCGGCCGCGCGCAGCGAGTTCACCACCGGCAGCGCGTGCACGGCGTCTCCGATGGCGCTCATCATCACGATGGCGACGCGCGCCCCCGCCAGTTCCGACGCTTGATGCAAGACGGTCAACGCGATTGGGGACAACAGAATGCCGCCCGGCCGGATCGGCGGGGCGGCAGGAGTACGGAAAGTACGTGCTTTCGGAATCGCGGGCAATCCGCGCGCGCGACCCGGCTACGGCTTTGGCGGCTGCGGGGGAGCAGGGGGCTGAATGACCCAGCCCGGAAGTCCCATCGGCCGGGGCCCGCGCTCGGGGCGCGGTGGGAGTGGGTCGGTGTTCCGCCCGCCCCTGTTGTACTTGCCCGGCCGAAGCGGGGGTACGTCGTCAGACATCAGAGTCTCCTCAGATCTGCTCGATGATTAGCGACGATCGGTCACGAGACAAATATACGCGATCGCACTCGTAAAGTTTAGTGTCGGTAGAACTACGAAATACCTTTACCTTGCGAAGCAGCAGTTCCGGTGCGGTTCCGGTGTCGGAGTACGCTTCGACCGCGCCTTCGTACAATGTGTCGGTCGCAATGTCCCGTACCATGACCCACCCGATGTCGGGTGAGTTGAGAAAGTAGCTCCAGACGTCCGGATCGCCGAACTTGCGGGAGATCCCGAGACGCGTCGCGGCCCGGAACAGCAGCTGGTGATTGATGATAGTTGATACGACCGTCCCCCACAGAATCGCAACCAAGGCCGAGAGGCCGATCTCCCGCCACGAGATCCGGGCGGTTTCGCTCGTCAGGACATCGAAGAACGTGATCCGCGGCGACGCAGCCCAGCCGGCGAAGTGAGCCGCCGCTCGCGCTCCCGCGAGCAGAAGATACGTCGCGATGCCGAATACGAACGCATCGATGAGGAACTCCGGAGTAGCTCGCTCGCGCCGGTTCGTGAGCGCCCGCACGATCAGCGCGCAGACGATACCCGGAAAGAAAAGAAGTACGACGCGCACCGTAAGCGCCGACAGCTCCATCTGGCCCCCTCCCCTCCACCCGACGTCCTCAACAAGTAAACGACGTGTACGAGAATTGTAATCGAGAACTGGACAGACGTCAACGGTTGGGCGGCTTCCGTTTGTCACGGGCCCGCCACGGCACTATCATATCGCGATCCCGAACCCCGCCATCTCCAGCCGCACGCGTATGATCCCGCGATCCCGCACGCTCCTGCTCGCGCTCGCCGCGCTGGCCGCCTGCTCCGCGCAGGGCACGCCCGCCGTCTCCCCGTCCACCGCGCCCACACCGCCGCAGCCCGCGATGGCGGCGACGGACGCGGCGGACATGGTGCTGCACAACGGCAAGATCTTTCTGGCCGACAGCGCCAACACCCTCGTGCAGGCGCTGGCCGTGCGCGGCGGGCGCGTGGTGGCGGCGGGGACGGACGCGCAGGTGCGCGGGATGGCGGGTCCCCGCACGGAGGTGGTGGACCTGCAGGGCCGGCTGGTGACGCCCGGCTTCAACGACGCGCACATCCACTTTGCCCAGGGCGGGCTGGGGCTGCTGAACGTAAGTCTCCTGGGCACCACGTCGCTCGCGGAGATCGAGCGGCGCGTGGCCCAGGCCGCCGCGCAGGCGCAGCCCGGCGAGTGGATCCTGGGCCGCGGCTGGGACCATACGCGCCTTCCCGCATCGGAGCTGGGCGCCGGCGGCTGGCCCACCCGGGAGATCCTGGACCGTGCCGCCCCCAACAACCCCGTCCTCCTCTCCCGCGTGGATGGACACACGGTGTGGACCAACTCGGCGGCCATGCGCCTGGCCGGCATCGGCCGCGGCACGCCCAACCCGGCGGGCGGCGACATCGTGCGCGACGCGGGGGGCGAGGCCACGGGGATCTTCAAGGAATCGGCGCAGGACGTCATCTACCAGCAGGTGCCGGAGCCCACGCTGGCGCAGGCCCGCCGGGGGATCCGCGCGGCGCTGGACCTGGCGGCCCGCACGGGCGTAACCAGCGTGCAGACCAACGCGTCGGAGATGGACCTGCAGATCTACCGCGCCCTGGCCGGCGCGGACTCGCTCAGCGTGCGCGTGTACGGATGGTTCCCGCTTGAGATGCGCGTGATCCAGGGCCTGCGCGAGCGCGGGATCGCGGCGCACGCCGGCGACGAGTGGGTGCGGATGGGGATGCTCAAGGGGTACACGGACGGCACGCTGGGCTCGCGCACGGCCTACATGCTGGAGCCGTTCGCGGACGACCACTCCACCACGGGGCTGCCGCAGTACAGCACCGCGCAGCTGGACTCGCTCATCACCGCGGCGGACGCGGCCGGGCTGCAGGTGATCCTGCACGCCATCGGCGACGCGGCCAACCGGCAGGCGCTGGACGCCTTTGAGCGCGCGGCGGCGGCCAACGGTCCCCGCGCGCGCCGGCACCGCATCGAGCACGCGCAGGTCATCGACCGCGACGACATCCCCCGCTTCCGGCGGCTGGGGGTCATCGCCAGCATGCAGCCCACGCACGCCACCAGCGACATGCGCTGGGCGGAGACGCGCATTGGCCGCGACCGGGCGGTGGAGGGGGCGTACGCGTGGCGGTCGCTGCTGGATGCGGGCGCCGTGGTCGTCTTCGGGACGGACTTTCCCGTGGAGCCCATGCCGCCCGTGGAGGGGATCTACTCCGCCGTCACCCGCCAGAGCCGCGAAGAGCCGGGGGTGCCGCCGGGGGGCTGGCTGCCGGAGCAGCGGCTGAGCCGCGAGGAGGCCATCCGCCTGTACACCGCCGCCGCCGCGTACGGCGAGTGGGAAGAAGCCCGCAAGGGCACGCTGCGCCCCGGCATGCTGGCCGACTTCGTGGTGTGGGACCGCGACCTGCTCACGGTGCCGGACGTGGAGATCCTGCAGGCCGTGCCCGTGCGAACCGTGGTCGGCGGCCGCACCGTCTTTCGCCGCTGACGCCCGTGTCCACATCGGAGGAACTGCAGCCCGCCGCGTCCGAGCCCCGCTCCGAGGCCGGCCGCGAGTTCGCCCCCAGCGCGGGCGTGGTGCCCGACAGCGGCGAGATGGCCCTGGTGCTCACGGGCGGCGGCGCCCGGGGCGCCTACCAGGTGGGACTGCTGCGCTACCTGGCGCGCACCTATCCCGACCTGCACATCCCCATCCTGTCCGGCGTGTCGGCGGGGGCCATCAACACCTCCCTGCTGGCGCAGCACCACGGCACCTTCCGGCAGGCCGTCTCGGAGCTGGCGGCGCTGTGGGGCGAGCTCATGCCGGAGCGCATCTTTCGCGTGGACATGCGCTCCCTGGCCTCGCACGTGGGGCGCTGGGGGCTGCGGCTCACCTCCGGGGGGATGACGGAGGCGCGCGCCCGGGCGCTCGTGGACACGTCCCCCCTGCGCGCGTTCCTGGAAGAGGCGCTGGCGCCCGTGAACGGCGAGCTCACGGGCATCGACTACAACCTGCACCGCGGCACCGTGCGAGCGGTGACCATCAGCACCACGGACTACACCACGGGTCAGTCGGTGGTGTGGGTGCAGGGGCGCGACATCCAGACCTGGGAGCGCCCCGGGCGCACCAGCCGCCACTGCCGGCTCACGGTGGACCACGTGATGGCGTCCAGCGCCCTGCCCCTCTTCTTTCCCGCCGTGCAGATCGGGCCGCACTGGTACGGCGACGGCGGCATCAAGCTCACGGCGCCGCTCTCCCCCGCCCTGCACCTGGGCGCCAGCCGCATCCTGGCCGTATCCACGCGCTACGACCGCACCCGCGGCGAGGCGGCGCGGCCGGACGTGGCGGGGTATCCGCCCCCGGCGCAGGTGATCGGCCTGCTGATGGACGCCATCTTCCTGGACAGCGTTGACCAGGACGTGGCGCGGATGGAGCGCATCAACCGCGTGCTGGAGCACGTGCCGGCGGAGCATCGCAAGGGGATGCGCCCCGTGGAGCTGATGGTGATGCGCCCGTCGCAGGACCTGGCGCGCATCGCGGCGGAGTACGAGCCCAAGCTGCCGCGCGCGTTCCGGATGCTCACGCGCGGGCTGGGAACGCGGCAGACCAAGTCGCCGGACGTGCTGAGCATGATCATGTTCCAGGACGACTACGCCAAGCGGCTGATGGCCCTGGGCGAGTCCGACGCCGCCCGCCGCGCCGACGCGATCGACCGCTTCATCAACGGCGACGCGCAACGCTGAGGCACGCCGCGCCGCCGTCCCTCCCTGTCCCCTGACCGAGGCAGGTGCAGCTGTCCATACTTGCCTCATGGGTCACCTGAAGTAGATCGGCGCGGAACGGAAATCAATCGTTCCGTCAGCGGTAACGCGCAGCAATCGGAGCGCAAATTGCTATGCGGGGTATGTGATTTACCCCAAGGAGGAATGATGCACACCATCTCGATCGACGAAGCACAGTCCCGGCTGCCTGAACTCTTCAAAGAGGCCGCAGCGGGTCGTGACGTGGTGATCACTCAGCAGGATGGAACTGCCGTGCGACTCGTTCCCGTCGTTTACGGACAGCCACGCTTTGGCAGCGGACGTGGTCTGTTCACGATGGCGGACGACTTCGACGCGCCGCTGGAAGACTTCGAGCCGTACGAACGGTGAACCTGATTCTCGATACGCACGCCCTTCTCTGGTTCTTGGGCGGGGACCCTCGCCTGAGCACGGCAGGGCGCGCCGCGATCGAGGATCGGGCCAACAGGCGGCTGTTCAGCATTGCGGGCGCGTGGGAGATCGCAATCAAGGTGAGCCTGGGAAAGCTCAGTCTCTCCGCGCCGTTTGGAACGCTGATTCCAGGGCTGCTCGACGCGAACGGAATCGACCTGCTCCAGGTGCGTCCGGACCACATCGCTGAATTGATCGGATTACCCCTGCACCACAGAGATCCCTTCGATCGGATCCTGGTAACGCAGGCGATGGTGGAAGACGCAATGATCGTCAGTGCCGACGCTGCACTGGACCGGTACCCGATCCGTCGCCTGTGGTGAGCCGATCGCCGCCCTAATGCAGAGACGCCGCCCGGAAGCCCGGGCGGCGTCTCGTCTTTGGTGGATGCGGATTCGCCGCGGATCAGCCGCCCTGGCTGCTGGGCGGGACCATGCCCTTGATGCGCAGGTAGGTGACCAGGTTGCCGTAGTGCTCAAAGTTGTGCGCGGCGTTCAGCACCAGCGCGGACATGCGCGTGCGCTCCTGCCCGAACAGCTGCCCCATCTGCAGCGCGGCCTCGTCGGACTGCGCGTACGCCCGGTCGCACACGGCCCCGGAGGCACGCAGCCCCTCGATGAGCGTCGCCTTGCTCGTCGCCTCTTCGTAGTTCTGCGTGGCGGTGCTGGCCTCGCCCAGCGCGGCCGCGCAGATCATGAACTGCGCGTTGGCCACGTGGCCCACCAGCTGCCCAAAGCTGCGCACGTCGGGCGTGGGCTTGAAGCCGTAGTCCGCCTCGGGCATCTGCTCGGCGGCGGCCAGGATGTAGGCGGAGCCCTGGCGGTAGATGGGCGCGACGGAGCCCATCGCAGGGTTGGCGTTCGCGCCGGCCTGGGCGAGCGCGGGCGCGGGGACGAGGGCGAGCAGGAGGAGCAGGCGCTTCATGGTCGGATCAGGGATGCGCGTGGATGGGGATCATTGCAACGGTGTACATGGTATGTGCACTCCGCCGGGCGCGGAAGGGGGCCGTTGCCTCCGCTCCGTCACGGACCGGTTGACTGAGGCGTTATCTTTCCTGTTCCGCCAGTCGCAACCTTCAACCATTTCGCGAGATACGAATGCGCCGCCTGTTCTTTCTCCTTGCCTGCGCGCTGCCGCTGCTGGCCGCCGCCTGCGGCTCCGACAGCCCCACGTCCATCGAGGACACCGAGTTCGCGCCCTCGCTGGGGGTGGACCTGAGCACCATGACCCGCACCGGCACGGGCCTGTACTACCGCGACATCACCGTCGGCACGGGCGCGGTGACGCAGAACGGCAAGACCTTGGGCGTCTACTACCAGGGGTGGCTGCCGTCCGGCTCGCGCTTCGACTTCCGCACGTCCGGCGCCCCGTTCGAGTTCGTGCTCGGCACGGGGAACGTGATCCAGGGCTGGCACCAGGGCATCGCCGGCATGCGCGTGGGTGGCAAGCGCCTGCTGGTGATTCCGGCCTCGCTCGGCTACGGCGCGGCGGGCCGCGATCCCATTCCGCCCAATGCCGTGATGGTGTTCGAGGTGGAAGTCCGCACGATGCGGTAAGCCTCGCCATCCACGGCGGATGAAGGACGGAGCGGGCGGCGTGGTGGCCGCCCGCTCCGTTTTTGCGTCCAGGCGCCGCTTTTGCCTGCTCGCCCGGCGGATTCCCATCACGCCGTCCACCCGCGCCGCCGCGCCGCGTGACCGATTCGACCTCCGCCGGAGCGCCATCCGCCCCCGCCGTCCTCGTGGGATGCGCGGGATGGACGCTGCCGGGCACCGTGCAGCCCGTGTTTCCCGCGGAAGGCAGCCACCTGCAGCGGTACGCGGGGCGGTTCCCGGCCGTGGAGATCAACTCGTCGTTCCACCGCCCGCACCGTCCGTCCACCTACGCGCGCTGGGCGGAGAGCGTGCCCGCGTCGTTCCGCTTCTGCGCCAAGCTCCCCAAGACCATCACCCACACGCTGCGGCTGGTGGATGCGGACGAGGCGCTCGCCACCTTCCTGGCGGAGGCCGGCGGGCTGGGGGCCGGGCTGGCGTGCCTGCTCGTACAGCTTCCACCGAGCCTGGCGTTCGACCGCGACACTTGCGAACGGTTCTTCACGTTGCTGCGCGCCGCCACGCCCGTTCCCGCCGTGTGCGAGCCGCGGCACGCGACGTGGTTCGTGCCGGAGGTGGATGCGCTGCTGGACGCGTGGCACGTCGCGCGCGTGGCCGCCGATCCCGCGCGCGTGCCGGAGGCGGCGGAGCCGGGCGGATGGCGGGGGATGGCCTACTACCGGCTGCACGGCTCGCCCGGGACCTACTATTCTTCGTACGAGGACGCGTACCTGGATGCGCTGGCGTCACGCCTCCGGCAGGACGCGGACGCGGGGCGCGAGGTGTGGTGCATCTTCGACAACACCGCCGCCGGCGCCGCCGCACAGAACGCGCTGGACCTGCTGGCGCGCCTCGAAGGGATCCCGGACGAGGAGACGCGATGATCCGACGGCTGATGCAGGAAGTGGCGTCGCGCGCGGAGCAGGCACGGATCCGGTCGGCGTCCGAGCAGCGCCGGATGCATGGGATGGACGTGTGGGTGATGAACGATCACCTGCACGCATCCACGGAGGCGATGTTCGACAAGGTCGCCGCCGCGCTGGACCTCGTCGCCGCCGTGCAGCCGTGGCGGATCGGCCCCATGCGGCGGGACTTCTCGCGCATCTTCGTCCGGCAGAATACGGGGGTGCGTGCGATGTTCGACCTGGAGCGCAGCTGTGTGCTGGACACGTTCTTCGTGGCGAAGTTCACGCCCGCGCAGGTCGGCTCGTCCATCGTGCACGAGGGCGTGCATGCGCGCCTGCGACGCGGCGGCCGCACGATGCCGGCGGACCTGATCGCGTGGGAGGAGCGCCTGTGCCGCAAGGCGGAGCTCGGCTTCGGGCTGCGGGTGCCGGACGGCGACGCGGTCGTGGAGCGCGCCCGCAACGCGCTGGCGTTGTCGGATGCGGACGTGGCGCCGCTGGCCGGCGACATCCGCCTGCGCGAGACCCGCCGCGGTCCCCGCATGGCCTGACGCGCGCGGATCCGTATCAGAGTGTGTGAAGAATTGTTCCCCGCGTTTGATTTCCCGAGGGAGGCGCCGCCGGAATCCTCGTTTTCACTGGGTCCATGGCGCCGACCGAAGGATCTGGCCCGCATGACCGTGGGCTGGCAAACGCGCCGGGAGGCCTGCCACTCAGCCGCGCGGAGTAGATCCTTCGGTCGCGCTCAAAGACTTGTGAACGTTGAGTTTCCGGCGTGCGCTCCCTCAGGAAGTCAATCGCGTGCCCTATCTCCACACAGAACGTTAAACACCCTCTCAAATCGCATCGCCGATGGAGTTCCTGGAGATCGACGGGACACGGCTGGAGTGCCGCCGGGCGGGACCGGGCCCCGCGGAGGCGCCGACCATCGTCTGTCTGCACGAGGGGCTCGGCGCCGTCTCCACCTGGCGCGACTTCCCGGATGCGCTCGCGGCGGCGACGGGGTGCGGCGCGCTGATCTATTCGCGCGCCGGCTACGGGTGGTCGGATGCCGTCGCGCTCCCCCGCCCCGTGCGCTTCATGCACGACGAGGCGGAGACGCTGGCCAAGGTCATAGAGGCGGCCGGCCTGCGCGACGTGGTCCTGCTGGGGCACAGCGACGGCGCCTCCATTGCGCTCATCGCGGCCGGGCGCCGTCTGATCCCCGGTCTGCGCGCGCTGGTGCTGGAGGCGCCGCACGTGTTCGCGGAGCCAAGCGGGCTGAAAAGCATCGCCCGCATCGCGGAGGCGTACCGCACCACGGACCTGCGCGTGCGGCTGGAGCGGCACCACGGCGCCAACACGGACGGGGCGTTCTGGGGATGGAACGGCGTGTGGCTGCACCCCGACTTCCGCGCGTGGAACATCGAGGAGTTCCTCCCCGGTATCGAAGTTCCCGCGTTGATCGTGCAGGGGGAGCGCGACGAATACGGCTCGTGGGCGCACGTGGAATCCATCCAGCGCGGCTCCGGCGCCCCCGTGCAGACGCTCGCCGTCCCCGACTGCGGCCACGCGCCCCACGCCGAGCACCGCGACACGGTGCTCGGCGCGATGGCGGCCTTCATCCGCGACGTCCTGCGCGGCGGGGGCGATCCGGCATCCACCGCCCCGGCGTCAGCTCCCTGACCGGGACGGGCACCGGGCGCGGACGGCGGTTGTCCATCCCAGGCATCCTCAATAGCTTGTGGCTCCCGCCGGAAATCTACGCTGTATCCCGCATTCATGCGCCCGTTGACACCGCAGCCCGCCGGATCTCCAACCATCGCGAACGTATCTCCGCCGGCCACCGAGCCGCACGGGGGCACCGCGCCCGCGGGCCAGGCCGGACACATCCCCGCGCTGGACGGGCTGCGCGGGTGCGCCGTGCTGGGCGTGCTCCTGCTGCACTTCAGCTCCGCGATGGCCACCCCGGCCGGCGCGCCCGCCCGGCTGGTGAAGCAGGCGTTCAGCCCCGGGTGGACGGGCGTGGACCTGTTCTTCGTGCTGTCCGGGTTCCTGATCACGGGCATCCTGGCGGACGCACGCCACACGCCGCACCGGTACCGCACCTTCTACATGCGGCGCGCGCTGCGCATTTTGCCGCTGTACTACGGCTTCGTCATCCTGCTCTTCGTGCTGCCGCCGCTGCTGGGGGGGCGGGCGTACACGACGCCCTTCATCGACCAGCTCCCCTACTGGCTGTACCTGCAGAACTTTCGCCCGCTGGACAACGGCGCGCTGGACTTCGCGGCGCACCTGTGGAGCCTGGCCATCGAGGAGCAGTTCTACCTCGTGTGGCCGCTGCTCATCTTCACCCTCTCGCGGAAGGGCGCGCTGTGGATGTGCGCGGGCTGCGTGGCGGGCGCGCTCGTCTACCGCGTGGCGAGCGTGCTGACGGTGGATGACCTGCGGACGGTGTACTTCCTGACGCCGGGTCGCGTGGACGGACTGGGGCTGGGCGGCGCGATCGCGCTGATGGCCCGCGGGCCCGGCGGATCGCCGCGGATGCGGCGGATGGCGCCGGCGGTGCTCGCCGTATCGCTGGCGGTGCTGGCGGGGGCGGCGCTGCATCCGTCCGGCTTCAACCCCGGCGGCGCGTACATGGTGACGGTGGGATACACCGCGCTGGCGTTCTTCTTCGGCGCCGTGCTCGTGCTGGCGGTGGATGGCCAGCCGCCGCTGCTGGCGCGGCTGCTCTCGGGGAGCGTGCTGCGCTTCTTCGGCCGGTACAGCTACGGGCTGTACGTGGTGCACGTTCCGCTGATCGCGCTGGGCCGCTTGGCCGGCGTGTCGCCCGACGGGTTCGCCGGCACGCGGTGGGAGCTGGCGGGGCTGCTGGGATACGTGGCGCTGATGAGCGTGGCGACCGTCCTGGCTGCGCTGGCGAGCTGGCACCTGTACGAGAAGCACTTCCTCAAGCTCAAGGCGCGCTTCGCCTACCGCACGCCGCTCCCGCTCCCCGCCGTCGCGGACCACGCGAGTTCGGGGCGGACGTGAATCGACGCGGGGTCAAGCCGCCGCGACCTCCACGTAGCCGTACTCGCTCTGCGGTTCAGGAACAGGATAGCCCTCCAACTGCAGCCCTTCGATGTGGAAGGCGATGGCCTCGCGCATGTTGGCCTCCACCTCCGCCCGCGTCCGCCCCGTGCTGATGCAGCCGGGCAGATCGGGCGAATACGCGGAATAGCCTGTCTCCGTGCGCTCGAACACGATCAGATAGCGCTTCATATCGAATTCATTCGCTTTGGCCTCGCCGCGATCCCGACTCATTCGCTTCCGCCTGCTCCGATCCCGATCACGCTGCGCTCTTCCGCTCTCCCGCTCTCCGCACGCCGCCGCACGAGGAGCCGGCGCAGCAGCCGCCGGCCGGGCTCCTCCACGGTGTCGAACACCACCAGCGAAATCGCGATGCTCCCCGCCGCGAAGATCAGGAAGTGCCACGGCTGTGCGGGCTGCGCCACGCCGAACGTCCGGTAGCCGCGGGACATCCACGCCAGCAGCGGCACGTGCAGGATGTACAGCGCAAAGCTCGCCGCCCCCAGCCGCACCAGCGCCCGCGTGGCGAGCACCCGGCTTACCGGCCCGGCGCCGCGGGCCAGCGCGGACACCAGCGCGGCGAACGCGGGCGCCAGCAACCCGTTGTGCATCAGCGGATACGGGATGGCGGGGCTGGCCAGCAGCACGGCGGCGAGCACTCCCACCGCCCCCGCCTCCAGCCACGCGTGCCAGCGCCGCGTCCCGCCATCCTCCAGCAGGAACAGGCGGCCCGCGATCACCCCCATCACGAATTCGGGAAGGCGGATCAGCGGATTGTACTTCACCACGGCCAGCCAGTACGCCTGCGAGACCCGCGCGTCCGGGGTGGCGGGCACGGCGCCGTCCGGGCGCAGCACCAGGTACAGCAACGGCGCCAGCAGCGCGAGTGCGTACGCGACGACCGCCGCCGTCATCAGCCGACGCAGCCCCCACCGCGCGACGACCGGCAGCACGAACAGGAACGCCAGGTAGAAGAACGCCTCGTCCGACAACGACCAGGCGGGGCAGTTCATCACACACGCGCGGCGCGGGTCCCACGCCTGCAGCAGCCCCGCGTACATCCCGGTGAGCCCCGCCAGCCACCCGTACTGCATCCGCACGCCCTTGCTGGCCACCAGCCAGAACAGCGGCGGCAGCGCCACGAGCAGCGAAAGCAGGTACACGGGGTAGATGCGGGCCACGCGCGCGGCCACGAACGCGCCGCGGGTGGCGGTGCCGTCGCGCAGGGAGTCGTGGTACGTGTACGTGAGCACGAACCCCGACAAGACGAAGAACAGGCCCACCCCCACGTACCCGCTGCCCACCAGCGCGCGCATCCACCATGCGGACCCCGGCCCAGCTCCCAGCCCGTGGTACGCCAGCACCTGGAACGCGGCGACGAAGCGGAGCCCCGTCAGCGCGCGCAGGTGCGGCCGGCCCTCAGCCGCCATCGACCATCCGCTTTCTCCGCTCCGTCATGGAAATGTGCCAGGTTGCTTGTGCAAACGGGCCCTGTATTTCACGCAGAGGGCGCAGAGGTAAAAAGATGAGGACGCAGAGGAAATCCGGTTGGGAACCTCTGCGTCCTTGCTTCTGTTCTCTGCGCCCTCTGCGTGAAACACGATGGTTGGATGCACACGGAACATGGGATTCGGTATGATATGAGGCTGCCGTACATCCCTGCATCCACCTCATCCCAAATCCCAAAAACACCTGGGCTCACACAGAGGGAACGGAGGAACAGCAATCTCTCCCCTGTTCCCCCTGTTTCCTCTGGGTGAGAATCGTTTCTTTTCCCGGCCGCGGGATCAGTCCGCCGAATCGCGCGGGGCCGGACCGCGATGCACCTTGTTCTGCCGCGCTGAATCCCGCCGCGCCGAATCCTTCGCCTGCGGACGCGCGCTGTCTACGGAAGCCGGACGGCGGGCGCGCACGGGGGTGCCGGCGCGGCGCTCCACGTCCACCACGTTGTCGTCCTGGTCGCGGTCGATGAGCTTGTGCAGCGGATCGATCCCGCCCGTGACCGGCCGCTCGTCCAGCACGACCCGGAACGTGCGCGGCTGCCCCGTGAAGCGCTCCTTGCGCAGCCAGATGGGCTCCTCGTCATCGCCCGCGCCAAAGAAGCCGATCTCCACCAGGTCCTCCATGGGCACCTCCGTCTCGTCGCCCAGGGGACCCGCGCGCACCTTGCGGGCGGTCACCGTCAGCTCCACCTCGTAGCGCCCGTCCGGCAGCTCCGCCCCCTCCGCCGTCGTGGCGCGCAGGTCCCACAGCGTCACCGTCTCGAACAGGTCGTCCACCAGGTACTGCAGCGAGTCGGGCGTGGCCGCGCGCAGGTGGCGCAGCAGGTCCACGGAGGTGGGGTACGGGTCCGAGGCGTTGCGCGTCTCGCGCAGGAACGCGCGCAGGGCCCCGTTCACGGCCCCCTCGCCCACGTAGTCGCGCAGCGCGTACATCGCCAGCGCGCCCTTGTTGTAGTGGATGTACTGCTGGTTCTCTACCAGGGCCAGCGGCATCTCCGCCCGCCGCTCCCCCGTGCGCCCCTGCAGGTAGCCGTCCAGCTCGTGCCGCAGAAAGCGGCCGATCTGCTCGCGCCCGTACTCCTTTTCCATCACCATGAGCGCGCTGTACTCCGACAGCGTCTCCGACAGCATGGCCGCGCCCTGCACGTCGGCCGGGGCCACCTGGTGCCCCCACCACTGGTGCGCCACCTCGTGTGCCGTGACGAAGTACGGGTAGTCGATGTCGTCGCGCTTTACGTCCGTGATGAAGCCGATGCCCTCGCTGTACGGAATGGTCCCCGCGAACGACTGCGCGAACTCCGCGTAGCGCGGAAACTCCACGATGCGCACCTGCCCGTGCTGGTACGGGCCGAACTGGCGCGTGTAGTAGTCCAGCGACTTCTGCACGGCGCGGATCATCCGGTCCACGTTGTAGCCGTGGCCGGGGTGATGGAATACCGCGATCTCCACGTCGTTCCACTTGGCCTTCTTCACCACGTACCGGGCGGAGAGGAACGCGTAGAAGTTCAGCATGGGCGCGTCCATGCGGTACGCGAAGTAGCGGCGCCCGCCCTGCCGCCACTCCCGCTCCAGCCGCCCCGGCGCGATCGCCACCTGGTCCGCGGACGTGGAGACCGTCACCCGGAAGTCGATCCAGTCCGCGTCGCGCGAGACGAAGTTGCGCGCCAGCCCGTGCGGGTCGTCGATGGCGTGGGTCCGGGGGCGCTCCCCCAGCCCGCGGCGCTCGCGCTCCCGCTCATCCACCAGCTCGCCCCCCGGGTTGTAGCCGATGCCGGGGAGGTACTGGCTGTTGAAAAAGGTGCCGTTCTGCACCACCGGATCGAACGAGGGCTCGTTCTCGAACCCCCGCGTCACGTGCTCCACGTCAAAGCGCAGCTCCGTGCTGTCTCCCGGCGCCAGGGGGCGCGCCAGGGCGAACGCGTAGTATCCCTTCTCCTCGTCCGAGATCGTCCGCCGCGCCGGCACGCCCAGCTCCATCCGGCGAATGCGCAGCGTGTTGATCAGGTCCACGTGCACCTGCCGCAGGGGCTGCCCCGTGCGGTTCACCAGCCGGTACGTGCCCCCGATCCGCAGGTCGCGCGACTCCGGAAAGATGTCCACCCGCAGCGTGGCCGCGCTGATCTCGGGCATGGGCAGCGACTCGTAGCGCTTGTACAGCTTCTCATAGCCCGCGGTGATGGCGTTGGACTCCGCGTCCGTTTCCCACTCGTTCAGCTCCGTCGTGTTGTACACGATGAAGCCGCCCGTCCCCAGCACCAGCGCCGCCGCCACCAGCGTGGACGCCAGCACGGGGCGGGTGAAGCGGGCGCGGGCCAGGCGCGCGCGCCACCGGCCGCCGCTCTCCATCCCCCGCACCCAGAACAGGTTGCTGGCAATGGCCATCAGCACCGCGACGCCCGCCCAAAAGAGCAGGAACCACCGCGCGCCCACCAGCGTGTGCCCGTAGCCGTTCATGTCCGAGTAGAACGGCGAGGGCGTGCTGGGATACACCATCAGGTTGTGCGGCACCAGGAGAAAGCCCACCCACGACCACACCAGCACGTACAGGATCACGATCAGGTGGCCCATGTACTTGTGGTTCACCAGCGACTGCACCGTCACGGCCATGACGATCACCAGCACGAACATGGGCAGCGTCAGGCCGAACAGCTCGCGCGCGTACAGCCACGGTTCGAACCGGAAGTAGCCGCGGGCGGCCTGGATGAGCATCCCCGTGATCATCCCCACCGCCAGCAGCACGGCCATCATCGCCGTCAGGGCCAGCGTCTTGGCGGCGAAGGGGATCCAGCTGGGCACGGGGAGCGAGTCGTGGATCTGCGCGCTCCCGTTCTCCCGCTCCTCCCACACCAGCTCGCCGGCGTAGATGGTGATGATGATGATGCCGAACAGCGTCCACACGCCCGAGAGCACCTCCAGCACCTGGTAGGTCACGGGAAAGGTGCGCGTGCCGTAGAAGCTGCCGATCTCCGTGGCGCTGATGAGCACGAAGGCGATGCACAGCCCCGCCAGGATCCAGAACCACGCCCCCCGCAGAATGCGCCGCGTGCCGTCGCGCGTCATGGCCGACAGCTGCGCCAGCCGCGCCTGCGCCCCCCACGCGCGGCGGGGCTCCGGCAGCCGCAGCCGCGCGGCCAGCGACGGCGCCTGGGCCCCCGCCGTCTGCATCCGCGCCCCCTCGTTCTCCCGCGCGAACTGCGCAAAGCGAAAGCGGTGGATGCCATACGCCAGCACGGCGATGCCGAACGCCAGCCACACGCCCCGGTTCACCAGCAGGGGCATGTCCACGGGCATGGGCAGCGAGTTCTGCTCCGCCACCGTCCAGTAGCGCGTGGCGTGGGCCAGCGGCGCACCGCCGAACGGGTCCGAGAGCCACGTCACCCAGTCCGCGTCGATGGCCGTGGCGAACAGGCGGGACAGCGACCACCCCAGCAGCAGCACCAGCCCCCCCACCTGGTTGGCCAGCACGCGCCGCGTCAGCGCCGCGAGCACCAGGAAGAGCGCCGCCGTCATCAGCACGTTGGGGATGACGACGAGCACGAACGGCATCACGTACCCGCCCAGGCGAAAGGCGCCGATGCGGTCCCCGTCCACCATGGGCATCACCGTCGCCGCCATCAGGCCGAGCGGAATGCCCAGCAGCACCAGCAGGTTGGCGGCGACGGCGGCCAGGTAGCGCCCGCCCAGGTAGGCGGACTTGGAGATGGGCGTGGTAAAGAACAGCGGGTGGATGCGCGTCTCGAAGTCGCGGTGCACCGCCCGCCCCGCCAGCGCCGACGTGATGGGGATGGAAAGGATGGCCACGGCGCGGGTGAGGTTCGCCAGCGACGCGGGCGAGTTGGCCAGCAGCACGCGCGAGCCCAGGTCGAAGTCCGGCCACGCCCCCGCCATCGCCGCCATGAAGATGAAGGCGAGGACGAAGAAGATCCCGAAGTACACCCAGGTGCTGATGCGCCGCAGCTCCTCGCGCAGCTCGAAACGGGCGACGGAAAGCAGCGTGGTCACGGCCCCTCCGGCGCGCGATGGGTGCCCCCGGCCCCGTGCCCGTCTTCCCCGGTGGATTCATCCGCCTCGCCGGACTTCGCCGGCCGCATGGGCTCCACGGGCGCGGCGTACTCGCGCGGGTCAACGAGCTCCGCCGGCCGCACGGATTCTGCGGACGGTGCGGACTCGCGCGGATCGGCGGGCTCCACCGGCTGCACGGAATCCGCCGGCTGCGTCCATTCCGCCAATTCCGCCGCCGCCACGCGCGGGCCGATTCTGATCCCCCGCATCACGGTGAAGTACACGTCCTTCAGGTCCGGCTCCACGGGCTCGAACGACGCGTCCGGGAGCCTGTCGCCGTGCACGTTCACCACCGTGCGCCCCGCGATCAGCGTGGTGCTGATGACGGGATGCGCCTCGGCGAACGCGTCCAGCTCCGGGCGGGGCACCTCGCGGCGCCACACCATCCCGCGCAGGTCGCGCACGGCCTCCTGCGGCACGCCCTCCAGCAAAATCTGCCCGGAGCGGATGATGGCCATGCGCGAGCACAGGTCGCTCACGTCCTCCACGATGTGCGTGGACAGGATGACCACGGCGTTCTCGCCCAGCTCGCTCAGCAGGTTCAGAAAGCGCACGCGCTCCGCCGGATCCAGCCCCGCCGTGGGCTCGTCCACGATGATGAGCCGCGGGTTGCCGATGAGCGCCACGGCGATGCCGAAGCGCTGCCGCATCCCCCCGCTGAACGTCCCCAGCCGACGGCTGCGCGCCTCGTACAGGTTGGTCTGCTCCAGGAGGGAGCGCACCGTGTCGCGCCGCTCGTTCTTGTCCACCACGCCCTTGAGCACGGCGAAGTGGTCCAGCAGCTCCTCCGCCGTGGCGCGCGGATACAGCCCGAACTCCTGCGGCAGGTAGCCCAGCGTGCGGCGCACGGCCTCCTTGTCGCGCAGCACGTCGATGCCACCCAGGTGCGCGGAGCCCGCGTCGGCTTCCTGCAGCGTGGCCAGGATGCGCATGAGCGTGCTCTTTCCCGCCCCGTTGGGCCCCAGCAGCCCGAACATTCCCGGCGCGATGGTGAGCGACACGTTGTTCAGGGCGTGCACGCCGTTGGCGTACGTCTTGGAAAGCCGGTCGATCTTCAGTTCCACGGGGCTGCGCACGGGCGGGTGGATGGGGCGGATGTGTGACGGTGGGATGATGATACGCCATCTCGCGCCGCGATGCGACCCGCTGGCCCGTTCCTCGGGGGATGAACCCACCCTCATTGGTTTTCCTGAGGGAGGCGCCGCCCGATCTCTCCCGTGCCAGAATCCCTGGCGCCGACCGAAGGATCTGCTCGCCCGTGCCCGATCCTCTCCGCCGCTGCAGAACGGCATCCGTCCGTCATTCCTCGGCCAGGACATGCATCCACCGCCAGCCAACCGTGCGGAGACCCCGCGCGTCATCCGGGCCTCCGGCGCAGGCACGCTCTTACGGATCGCGATCAGGTGGAGGATGTGCCACGACAGTCTTCCGCATCCACCGCGACGATCCGGCCTCTCCGAAAAAACGCGGATCCCGTCCCCTCGCCGGCAGCAGGCAGTCTACCAGGGGCCTGATGCACCCCGCCGAGCGCCTCCGGTGCGCGATCAGCCGTCGCGATGGCAGGCATCCAGTGCGGCCGGCTTCGCCGATGGCCGTCCGTCCGCGGAGTGGATGGACGCGACGGCCGATCGCGCACCGGATGGCTGCCGCAGGAGACCAGGGATCCTTGGTAGCGCGGTTGCTGCCGGCGAGGGGACGGCATCCGCATTTTTGCGGAGGAGGATGCTGGCAGCACGGGCGGAAGTCTGCCCATGCACGGATCCGCCTGATCGCGATCGGTAAACCCGGCCGCGGGCGGAGGGTCGTGCATCGGACCGACGGACGGGACCGCGTGCACACGCGACGGATCAGCGTGCAGTCAGAACCCGCGGATGCGACGCTCCAGCGTGATGCCGCCCATGATGAAGCGCACGGGCGCCGTGGCGGGCGGCGGCGGCTCGAAGGGGCGCAGGTAGGGGTCGCGCAGGCGCATGGTGCCCAGCGCGCCGGAGAGGTACAGGTGCACGGCACCGCCGCGGTGCGCAAGCGGTACGCGACTGTGGATGACAGGAACCGCGGCGTCACCTCCGTGCTCGTTTCGGCGTCCATCCAGATGATGTCGCCCCGCTCATGCATCCAGACGAACCCGTGCGTCGTGTAGATGCCCGAGCCGCTGGCGCGCATCTGCCCCAGCTGCACGTACGGCATCACGTGAGCGGGGGAGAGCAGGATGCCGGCGCCCGCGTCCCATTCCGGGATGGTCGCGGTCGGGGCCTGGACGTAGAGGTCCACCTCCGACGAGATCACCCCCATGGACACGGTGCCGCCCACGCTGTAGCCCGGCTTTCCCTCCTCCGCCGGCTGCCCGTACCGCACGCCGAACCCGATCTGGTTCATGAGGCTCATCTCGCAGGTGCCGTCGCAAAGGGGCAGGGCGATGCCCCCCGTCGCGACCATCTGCAGCCCCGGCTCCGGCCGCGGTCCGTGCGTGACGATGGGCGCGCACGCGACGGACGCGCACAGCAGTAAAAGTGCGGAAATAAGGCGGATGAGCATCTGTCGGGATGTGGATTGGAGCGGAGCGGGCGGGAGAGGGGTCGCACGGAGCATCCGGTGCGCGACAACAACGTCGCGCCCAGCCGATTTGGGACGGGTGGACGGAGATCGCCCCGTTTGTTTTCCTGAGAGTGGGTTAGAGAAAATTCTCCTCGCGTTTGATTTCCGGAGGGAGGCGCCGCCGGCTTTATCCCGTGCCAAGACCCGTGGCGCCGACCGAAGGATCTGCTCGCCCGTGATCGACCGCCGCCCCGGAGGATGATACTTGCCCGTGACGGCTGGGCCCCTTTCCGGCATGACAGCGCGGCAGGCACAAGACCCCATCGGCGGGACGGATTGGTCCATGAGGCGGCCGTCATGCACGGGACGGTAGATCCTTCGGTCGCGCGCACGCTTTTGTACGGCATCTTCCAGAGGCGCTTCCTCAGGAAAACAACGCGGGGAGAGGCCATTCGAGGGAACGCGGGTAGGCCCACGCCGCGCGTGGGCCTACCCGACGCTCCGCGGCGGCCACAGCCGCTCAGCCGAAGGCGGGCTTCACGCCCGTCACCATCACCATGTTCGTCAGTGCGAAGAACGTCCCCGCCTCACCCTGCGCGCGCCAGCTTTCGTCCAGGCGGCCCACCTCGTCCGCGGTCATGAGGCCGTCGCGGACGGCGATCTCTCCCGCGAGGTCCAGCCGCGAGAGCAGCCGCCACAGGCCGTAGTCCGTCACGTGCAGCGGCACCACGTCCACGGCCGGGTCCGCGATCCCGGCGCGTACCATCATCCCGTACAGCCGCCGGCCCGAGTACCCGTTCACCAGGCACCGCTCCGCCAGCACGCGCGCCATCCTCCGCTCCAGCTCCGTCTCCGGGGTGTCCACCGAGCGCGTGCCCCAGTCCGTGTCCATCACGACGATTCGCCCGCCCGGCCGCGCCACCCGCATCATCTCGCGCAGCGCGCCCTCCGGGTCGGGCAGGTGCATGAACAGCCGCTCGCACCGCACGGCGTCGAACCGGCCGTCCGCGAAAGGCAGCGCGGTCGCATCCGCCACGTGGTGCTCCACGCGGTCCGCCACGCCGGCCGCCCCTGCCCGGTGGTCCGCCTCCGCCACCATAGCCGCGTCCTGGTCCACGCCCGCCACGTGCCCCCCCGCGCCGACTAGCTCCGCCAGCGGGAGCGTGTCCGTGGCAGGGCCGCATCCCACGTCCAGCACCGCCGCGCCCGCAACGACCTGCATGCGGGCGTAGCTCAGCCGCTTGCCGCCGGACGCCAGCCGCGCGGCCGCGTCCAGGTAGGCGGGGTCCACGTACCCGTGGTTGTCCGTCACGATTCCGCCGGGGAAGAAGTATGCAGAAAGGCGCGGATCTCGTCGGCCACCCGGTCGCGCGCGGAAAGGTAGAACCAGTGCCCGCCGGGGATCTCCACCACGCGCCCCTGCGGCGCCTCCCGGCAGAATCGTTCAATGGCCCTGCGGCGCCAGGGCGTGCGCACGGTGTGCAGGTAGCTGTCCGCGCGCTGGCGGCCGGCCGTGTCCCGCGGGTCCAGCCAGGGGAACTGGGATGCGACGTCCTCGCCCGCCACGAGCGCCAGCGCCGGGCAGCGGAGATCCGCGAACGGATGGGGATGGCGGATGATGTCGTGCACCAGCCGCAGCAGCAGCTCCAGCCGGTGCGCCTCCTCGTCCAGATCGCGGCGCGCGGCCAGGTCCGCGTCCAGCGCCGGGCACCAGAAGCCGGCCAGCACGTAGCGCCGCAGCCACGCCCGGTTCTCCGCCGCCGAGCCGAAGAACGGCCGCGGCGGGGGCGGAAAGGGATTGCGCGACACCATGGTGTCGCGCCCGGCGTAGTCGTAGATGCCGTCCAGGTAGACGATGCGGTCCACCCGCGCCGGATGGTCCGCCGCCAGCCGCGTGGCCACCGCGCCGGACGCCGAGTGCGCCACGAGCGTCGCGCGGTCGATCCCCAGGGCGTCCATCGCCCCGCGCGCCTCCGCCGCGAAGTCCGCCACCGCGTACCCGGCCGGCGGCGTCGCGGATTCCCCGTGCCCCCGCGGCGTCAGGGCGACCACGCGGCGGTCAGAGGCGAGCGCCGGCCCCAGCTCGCGGTACACGTGCGCGCTCTGCCCCAGGCCGGGGAGCAGGACCATCGGCTCGCCCCCCTCGCCCCACTCCAGCCCGTGCAGCCGCACCCCGCCCACTTCGATTGCAACCTGCCGTGGTTCCACGTGCGATATCCCCCACCCCTCGGAGTCCCGTGTGCCCGGCGACACCCCGGGATCCGCGGCCACGACAGCATATGGCCGTGCCCCGCTCCGGTCGGGAACGGGGCACGCACCCACGGCGCGGAGCCGTGTTCGATACGCGTGGCTGGGCAGGTCGGGATGGAGCCGGCTGAGCTTCCGCGGTGGGGGACGCGGCTCCGGCAAGGTAGTCCGGATTTTCACCCCCGTACAACCCATTTCACGCCAGATGGCAAACGCATGGAATTGCCCGTTGGCGCATGCGGTCCGTCCAGGGCCTACGGTGCGAGGGAAACCACGACCGCGTGGCTGTCCTCCATCAGCCGATAGCGGACGATCCACCCGTCGCGCACGGTAAAATCGATGGAAAAAAGGGAGTCGAGCACGCGTCCCGTCCGGTTCATCCGTGAAGAAAATTCCCCCGTCGCGATGGCCACCTCACCCTCCACCAGCAGGTGCTGCATCTCGACCGCCAGCGGCGTCACGGCGCCGAACAGCATCCGGTAGAACTCCGCGATCTCGGCCCGTGTGCCACGCCGGCCCACCCACGGCGCCGCCTCCCGGTTGCCGGGGATGAACCAGTCCACCTCGTCCGCGAAGAGGGCTGCGATCGGCTCCGGCTCCCGCGCGCCCATCCGCCGAAAGAACTCCGCGACCGTCGCCCGCGTCGCCTCCGTCGCATCCACACTGCCCATCGTACTCATCCTGCCTCCCGTGATCGCGATACCCGTCCGCCCCTTCAATCGACGTGGCAAACGATACCGGGAATCGGACGCGCGGGCGATTACGTGCGAGGTAATGGCCTCCTCCAATCCAGCACACACGATGAGGACGCGGAGGAAACAAGAAGAGGACGCAGAGGGGCTCCTACGTCCTCTGCGTCCTCTCTTCTTTTCTCTGCGCCCTCTGCGTGAAACTGCCGTAATTCTCCGCGAGCGAAGACCCTGCGCCCCCCGGGCGGCAGCCGGCTTATCCCTCCAGCATGGGGATGCGCACGCCCTCGCGCTCGGCCGTCTCGATGGCCGTCTCGTAGCCCGCGTCGGCGTGGCGGATGACGCCCATGCCGGGATCGTTGGTCAGCACGCGCTGCAGCCGCTCGCGCATCTCGGGCGTGCCGTCGGCCACGATCACCTGCCCCGCGTGCAGCGAGTTTCCGATCCCCACCCCGCCGCCGTGGTGAAAGCTGACCCACGACGCCCCGCCGGCCACGTTGACGAGCGCGTTCAGGATGGCCCAGTCGGCGATGGCGTCGCTGCCGTCCTTCATCGCCTCCGTCTCGCGGAACGGCGACGCAACCGACCCCGTGTCCAGGTGGTCCCGGCCAATGACGATGGGCGCGCGCAGCTCCCCCGACGCCACCAGGTCGTTCAGCGCCACGCCAAAGCGCGCCCGCTCGCCCTGCCCCAGCCAGCAGATGCGCGAAGGCAGCCCCTGGAACGCCACCTTCTCCCGCGCGTGGGTGATCCACCGGCGCAGGTGCTCGTCCTCGGGAAAGAGCTCCAGCACCAGCTCGTCCGTGCGGTGGATGTCCGCCGGGTCGCCGGAAAGTGCCACCCACCGGAACGGTCCCTTGCCCTCGCAGAACAGCGGCCGCACGTACGCCGGAACGAAGCCGGGAAAGTCGAACGCATCCGCGTACCCCGCGTCCTTCGCCTGCCCGCGCAGGTTGTTGCCGTAGTCAAAGGTGACGGCGCCGCGCCGCTGCATCTCCACCATCGCCTCGCAGTGGATGCGCATGCTCTCCATGGACCGCCGCTGGTACTCCGCGGGATCGGACTGCCGCAGCGCATCCGCCTCCTGCAGCGAAAGCCCGGCGGGCACGTAGCCGGCCAGGGCGTCGTGGGCGCTGGTCTGGTCCGTGAGCACGTCCGGCGTGACCCCGCGGCGCACCAGCTCCGGCAGCACCTCCGCGCAGTTGCCGACGAGACCCACGGACAGCGCCTCGCCCGCGTCGCGCGCCGCCGTGATCCAGCCGAGCGCCTCGTCCAGGTCGTGCGTCATCCGGTCGCAGTAGCGCGTCTGGATCCGCCGCTCGATGCGCCTGGGATCCACCTCCACGCAGAGCACCGCGCCGTCGTTCATGGTGACGGCCAGCGGCTGCGCCCCGCCCATCCCCCCCATCCCGCCGGTGAGCGTCCACGTCCCCCGGAGCGATCCGCCGAAGTGCTGCGTGGCCACCGCGCCGAACGTCTCGTACGTCCCCTGCAGGATCCCCTGCGTGCCGATGTAGATCCACGAGCCGGCCGTCATCTGGCCGTACATGGTCAGCCCCAGCCGCTCCAGCTCGCGGAAGGTGTCCCAGTTGGCCCAGCGGCCCACCAGGTTGCTGTTGGCGATGAGCACGCGCGGCGCGTGGGCGTGCGTGCGGAAGACGGCGACGGGCTTGCCGCTCTGCACGATGAGCGTCTCGTCGTCCGCGAGGTCGCGGAGGGTGGCCACGATGGCGTCGAACGCCTCCCAGCTGCGCGCCGCCTTCCCCGTGCCGCCGTAGACCACCAGATCCTCCGGCCGCTCGGCCACGTCGGGGTCCAGGTTGTTCATCAGCATGCGCAGCGCGGCCTCCTGCTGCC
>DASQZE010000577.1:0-4282 GCA_035638875.1 Longimicrobium sp. | reverse complement strand
CCGCTGGAAAATCGCGAAGTCCACCTTCGTGGACTGCACGGCGAGATTCGGCGAAATCGCGGAGTCCGGCCACAGGCGGCCTTACCGTTGTGAAGTTGTAGCCGCGAATTCACTCATTCTCTTTCCGGCTCGATCGCGGCCCGCCCCGGCTCGATCTCGCTCGCGTGTCCCCGCCTCCGCACGAGGGGCGCCCTCCCACTCGGATGGCGCCCCTCGTCGCGTTCCGTGTATCGTGGCGCAATCTGGGTGGCGCGATTAGGTTGCCTCCATCCAAACAATCGCGTTTTACGGGACACACTGGCTACTTGGCCGATCCTGTTTTGCGCGCACCTCGCGTCACGCGCCACGCTGGAGCAACGGACATGCGCAAGATCAGCCTCAACATCGACGAGTTGGCGGTGGAGTCGTTCAGCACCGCCAAGGGTGAGGGAGCGGCCGCGGGCACGGTGCACGGCCATGCCACGATGGTCGCCGACGGCTGTCCCAACTTCTCCCGCGGCACGTGCTTCCAGAGCTGCGGCATGACCAACGGCTACCAGTTCTGCATCCTGCCGTACTGCTGACGCGGGGCGGGAGACGGTGCTCGCCCGCTCCCGTTGCCTGCCGGTGGCGTGGCACGTTGGGCGTGCACGTGAGTCCACGCAGGTGCCACGCAGGTGGACTTCGTGTGGTCGTTGCAGCGAATTCATTCGTCCGGGCGAGAGGCGGCATTTAACACTGGACCCTGCGCCCAGCCTGTATCGACTGCGCCCCGCCGGCACGTTGCCGGCGGGGCGCATCGTCGTTCATCCACCGAAACCGCCTGGCCGCATCCGCCGAAGCCGCGATCCCAGCCTGCGGCCGTCTACAGCCCGTAGACCGGCCGCAGCTTGCCTTCCAGGTAGCGCAGCAGGGGCTCGTGGCCCAGGGGGCGGCCCGTGGCGCGCTGGCACAGCTCCGGCGCGGTGTAGCGGCGGCCGTGGGCGTGCACGTGGGTCCGCAGCCACCCCAGCAGCCCGCCGAACTCGCCCGCGGCCAGCTGCGCGTCCAGGTCCGGCAGCGCCTGGCCGATGGCGGCCCACAGCTGCGCCGCGTACAGGTTGCCCAGGGTGTAGGTGGGAAAGTAGCCGATGGCGCCCATGGACCAGTGGATGTCCTGCAGCACGCCCTGCCTGTCGTCCGGCACCTGCAGCCCCAGGTCGCTGCGCACCCGCTCGTTCCACGCGCCCGGCAGGTCGCGCACGGCCAGGTCGCCCTTGAGCATGGCGCGCTCCAGGTCGTAGCGCAGCATGATGTGCAGGTTGTACGTGGCCTCGTCGCTCTCGATGCGGATGAGGTTGGGGTCCACGGCGTTGGACCCGCGGTACACCGTGTCCACGTCCAGCGCGTCGATGGCGGGGTCGCCGGCGTGGCGCTTGAGCTCGGGGAGCGCCCACGTCCAGAACGGCCGGCCGCGCACCACGAAGTTCTCCCACATCCGCGACTGGCTCTCGTGGATGCCCATGCTGGCCGCCTCCGCCAGCGGCTCCCCGAAGCGCTCCCCCTTGGGCAGCCCCTGCTCGTACAGCCCGTGCCCCGTCTCGTGGACGGTGCCGTGCAGGGCGCTGATCATCTCCCCGGGATCGTAGCGGGTGGTGAGCCGCGTGTCGCCGGGGCCCACGCCCTCGCAGAACGGGTGCGTGCTCACGTCCAGCCGGCCGGCCGTAAAGTCGAAGCCCATCCGCTCCACCACCACGCGGTTGAACGCGGCCTGCTTTTCCACTGCGAGCGGGATCTTCATCCACTCCGTGGATGGCATCCGGCCGTTCTCCCGCAGCTCGCGGATGAGCGGCACCAGCCCCGACCGCAGCTCGCCGAAAACGCGGTCCAGCTCCGCCGCGCGCATCCCCGGCTCGAAGGTCTCCAGCAGCGCGTCGTACAGCTCGCCCCCCGCGGGCACGCCGTGGTGCTCCGCCGTGCGCCGGTTTAGCGCCACGAGTTTTTCAAGCCACGGGGCGAACCCCGCGAAGTCGTTGGCCTCGCGGTGTTCGCGCCAGGCGTGCATGGCGCGCGTGGTGGTCTCCGCCGTCTCGCGCACCAGCTCCGTGGGCAGCCGGGTAGCACGGTCGTAGTCGTGCCGCGCGTTGCGCAGGTTGGCCGCGGCGTCGGGGTCCGCCTGCGTGTCCGCGTCCGCCTCGCAGCGGGCAATGAGCTCGCCCAGGCGCGGGGCCGTGCGCCGCTCGTGGACGAGCGCGCTCAGCAGGGCGGCCTGGTCGCCGCGCAGGCGGGCACCGGCGGGGGGCATCATCACCTCCTGGTCCCATCCCAGCGTGGAGCTCACGGAGGCAAGCACGGCGATTTCGCGCAGCTCACCCAGCAGCGCGCGGTACGGGGTCGTCGGTTCGGCGGCGGAATCCGGCATGGTGGCGTGGACCAGGGTCGAAAGAAGAGGCGATCGGGATGATGATCGCGCGGATCCGCATGCCGCGCACGGGACGGGCCACGGCCGCGCGGGGCAGGGGACGGACCGCGTCCGCATCCACCCCGCGCCGGTCCAAAGTGCGCGGCCCGGGGCCCCGGCGCGAGGGGGTGCGCGCGCCTGCGGGGTGCGTGGGAACGCACGGCGCGAGGCCGTGGCTGGTCCGGGATACGGTTGCAGAAGATTCTTGCTCTTGCGGGGGACCTGGATTATCCCTTGGGGGCAACCGAAGTGATTCCCGCAGTTCATCCATCCCATTTAAGCCGCAGGAGCAATCACCATGAGCGATCAGCGCCCCCCCATCCGCCCCCTGTACGCCGCCGCCATCCAGGAAGCGCGCGACTCGGGCGACCGGGATGCCATGCAGGCCCTGGCCGACCGCGCCGCCAGCGAGGGGAGCAGCGACCCGGAGATCCAGTCCGCGCTGACGGACCTGCGCGCGTCGATGAAGGACCAGCCCATGCAGGCGATGTACGGCGTGGCCCTGAATCAGGCGCTCCGCTCCGGCGACGTGTCCCAGATGCGCGCCCTGGCCGATCGCGCCGAGAAGGAGGGCGCCGACGACCCGGAGATCCAGTCCGCGCTCGCCGACGTGCGCACCGAGCTGTCCCGGCGCGGCAGCTGACCCGGGCCGCGGCCTCCCCGGATGCCGGGCGCCGTCGCGCGTCCGGCATACACGCATCCGCCCCACCGCATTGCCGCCCCCCATCACTGGCGGGCGGATCGCCAGCCCCCGATCCGGATGATCAACGACGTCCAGGGACTCCGATCCGCGCTGATCCAGGCGGGGATCGCGATGGAAGCCGACCTCGCCGGCTGCAGCGCGGGGGAGATCGACGCCCTGGAGCAGCGGTACGGCACCCTGCCCGCCAGCTACCGGCAGGTCCTGGCGCTGATCGGCCACGGCGCCGGGCGGCTCGTGGACCGCGCAGAGTTCTGGATCTACGCCGACCAGACCGGCCGCATCCACGAGCAGGTCCAGGCGTATCTCGCGGAAGTCCGCGCCGAGGGTGGCGAGGTGCCGGACATCCCCGCCGACGCCGTCTTCATCAGCGCCCGCTACGGCGAGTGGCCGCACTTCGTTCGTGCCGGCAGCGCCCCGGACGCGGCCGTCCACGTCTTCAACTACGACGATGAGAGCATCGCGAAGGCGTACGATTCGGTATGGGACTGGATCGCGGACTTCGTAGCGGATGCGCAGTTCTTCCTGGCGCTCGGTTCGTCCCGCGGCACTCCGCCTTCCGACGGAGGCGCCGGACCCTGATCCGCGCGCCGGACCGGCAGATCATTCTCGCAGGAGGCCTTTCATGACCGACGTGCTCCAGTCGCCCCGCCTTCGCTCCGTGTCGGACTTAGTGGACCACGTGCCGGTGCACGTGGTGTGGGAGATCACCCTGGCGTGCAACCTCCACTGCCAGCACTGCGGCTCGCGCGCCGGCAAGCGCCGCCCGGGCGAGCTGACCACGGACGAATGCCTGGAGGTGGTGGATTCGCTGGCGCGGCTGGGCACGCGCGAGGTCACGCTCATCGGCGGCGAGGCGTTTTTGCGCAAGGACTGGACGGAGATCGTGGGCGCCATCCGCTCGCACGACATGTACTGCGCCGTGCAGACGGGCGGCTGGGCGTTCACGGCCAAGCGCCTGGAGGACGGCATCGCGGCGGGGCTGCAGGGCGTGGGCGTTTCCATCGACGGCATGCGCGAGATGCACGACCGCGTGCGCGGCGTCCGCGGCGCCTGGGACAACGCGCTGGACGTCCTCCGCCGTGCCCGCGATGCCGGCCTGAACCGCAGCGTCAACACGCAGATCGGCCCCGAGACGGCCGGGCAGCTGCGCGAGCTGATGC
>DASQZE010000576.1:0-5111 GCA_035638875.1 Longimicrobium sp. | reverse complement strand
CCTCGTGAAACGTCCGTGGACAGTCCACATTTCCGATTAGTTCGGGCCGGCAGCATCTTCTTTCTTTCTTCGGCTAAGCTCTTGTTCTTTGCTCTTGGTGGCTTATTGTAGATGCCATCCGCTCACTTTGAGTCGCATGCGAGCTGATGGCGTTTTCTGTGTACACAAACTGTGTGGACCATTGGATCAGGATGCCCATTCATACTCGGCAGTTCCGCGAATTGATCGACGACGTACTCCACGCCGCAAACCCGGAGCCGGTTTCGCTGGAGCAGCTGTACGCAGCGGCCGAGATGCGGCTCAGCTTCGATTTCCGGGACCTGTCTCCGCCGACACTCCGGGGCGAGCCCGTGGGGGAGCCTTCGTGGAAGCGGAACCTTCGCAACGTGCTCCAACATGGAAAGACGGCGGGCACGCTCGTCAACGAGAAGCGCAATTTGTGGCGGTTGCCCACGCCGGATCCGGCGCGGACGCTCGATCTAAGCACTGCCTGGTCATCCGTCCGGAGTGCGGCGGAGGTCGCCCGTGATGCGGGGCTGGAGTTCCAGTCCGTCCAGCGAGCCCATCGTTACCGCATCGGGGAGGTTGCCGAGGAGAAGATTGTTGTGATTCGGCTGGATTCACCTGCCCCCGATTCACTCTCCCGCGGTGAGGTGGAGCGCGCGGTCGTCTACCTGAACGCCGCGGGAGGAACGCTGGGCCGCCGGACGCTCAACTACACCGTCGCCAAAGAAGTCGCGATCGTGCAGCTGCATCCGCAACTCCGGTGGGACGAGGGCACAGATTCCGTAGTCGTCGAAATCCGCGCGACCGGAGCTCGGCCCGTGTACACGGATTTCGGTGAGGCGCCGAATGACGATCCGGCTCAGCTCAGCCGGTTTGCGCGCCGCGTCCGGCGAGGACAACCGAAGTTCCGTGAGAACCTGCTGAAGCTGTATGGGGATCGTTGTGCCGTCTCGGGGGTGGGACTGGAACAGGTTCTCGAAGCGGGGCACATCGATCAACACGCCCACAGCGGGAACAACCGCGCGGAGAACGGTATCCTGCTCCGCTCCGACCTCCACACGCTCTTTGATTGCGGGCTGCTGCGAATCCATCCTGAATCGCTGCGGGTGGTCTTGGGTGACGTCCTGCGGGGTACCGACTACTGGAAGTTCAACGGTAAGCGCCTGCGCGATCGCGTCGACGGCAGCGAGCCGAATCGTGACTTCCTTCGAAAACGGTGGGCACGACCGGCTCAATCTTGAGGGATTTTGCTTCGCGCGAGTCGAGCTGAGCAGGTGGGACCAGCGGTGGTACTGCTCAGCGGCTGAGCAGGTGGGACCAGCGGTGGGACTGCTCAGCGGTTGAGCAGTGAGTGCAGTTCCTCGAGGTCCGCGGCAAGGGGGCCGGTCTGCGGCTCGGGGCGCATCCCGCCAAACCGCTCCACCACCAGCTGCACGCGCAGCCAGTCCTCCTGCCGCTCGGCCGCCCGCCCCAGGTGCCGCAGCACGTCCCCCGCGACTACGCCGGCTTCCGGCGCATCCAGCAGCGCCCAGGCCTCGGCCCAGCTGGGCTCGTAGGTGGCGGGGTCGGCCAGGGCGGCGGCGGCGTGAGCGAGCAGGGCGTGGCACAGGGCGCGACGCGCCAGGTCCGTGAACACGCCCAGCTGCCGGCGCAGCATGGGCACGGCCCGCTGAAAGTTCCCGCGCGCCACCAGCAGCTGCGCCACGTCGTGCTGCAGGTCGGGCAGGCGGGGGTTCGCGCGGCCGTAGGCACGCTGCGCCAGGCGCGCGTACCCCTCTGCCGCGTCCAGTTCGCCCGCGGCCAGGCTGGTGCGCAGCAGCCCGTGCAGCGCCGCGGCCCGCACGGCGCGGTGCCCCTGCCGGCGCGACAACCGCGCGGCCTGCTGAAAGTACCGGGGCGCCACGGCCGCGCGCCCCGTGTTCACGTACACCTCCCCCAGCATCACGTACGCGCTCCCGTAGCTCTCCCAGTCCCCCGCGCGCCGCGCCAGCCCGATGGACCGGCGCAGCCACGTCTCCGCGCGCCGGTAGCGCCCCCACTCCACCGTCAGCCGGCCCACGGCCAGCGCGGGGAGGGGCGCGTTGGGCTGCGCGAACGCCGCCGCCTGGGCAAACGCCACGGCGGTCCCCATGCGGCCCTGCTCGCGCGCCCACCGCGACACGTCCATGCACACCAGCGAGATGATCTCGGGATGGGCCTGCGCCGGGTGCGACACCACCGTCGCCAGGGTGGCCAGCGACAGGCCCAGCGCGGCATCCACCCCCGCCGCGTCCATCCCCGCCCGCCGGTCCGCCTCGGCGCCGGGCGAAAAGAGCACGGCGCGCCGCTCGGCCGGCGTGGATGACCACAGCATCACGTCGCGCACGGCGGTCCACAGCACCAGGGCCAGGTCGCTGCCGAACTCGTCCAGGATGTAGCTCCCCTCCAGGACCTCCCCCGGCTCGTGCGTGATCGCGGGCGGCAGGCACCAGCGGCGCGAGATCCTGCGCCGCGGCACCCGCCTGCGCGGTTCGTCTCCCCGCGTTCCCTCCGTTGCCATTCGCCCGCTCCCATAGCCAGAATCGCGTGCTGCCGTCCCAAATGTTACGGCTTGTACGCGAACGTGCGGCGGGCGCCGATGGACAGAAAAGTCATCCGCAACGGCGGATACTGTGTGTGTGCTAAAAAAACGCGCTGGGCTGACGCAGAGCCCACTACCATGAGTGCACCCTGCTCCCGCCATGAGTCTCCGTATGTCGCTGGCACACGAGCGATTTGCGCCGGGACGGGGGCCGCGGGTGGAGCGGCTTCCGGCGTCGAGCGGGCACCGCTCTGGATACGCCATCAGTGCACGCGGTGGCGCAGTGAGCACGAAATCGGGTGATTGGCCCCGTTGAGTGGCGGAATGGGTATGGATAAGTTTACAATGGTTCCAGGCAGCCGTATCCCACGGCGCCCTTTCTTTTCACCACCAGTTCACAGGATAGCCAGCAATGAAGACGATTCGCAGAGCCCTCGGCGCCGGAGCTGTCGCCGTTCTTCTGGCTGCGTGCGGCGGATCGCCCACGGGCGCGGCGGTTGACGCGTCCGCGCCAAGCTTCGACACGGGCTATGGGATGGGGAGTGGCACTCGGGAGGCGCCTGCGGATTCAACGGGCGGGGGGGCCCCTTCGTCGGCCGATACCACTGAGCGAGGAGGCTTTACGATGGGCTCTGGAGGCTGACAGCTAGATACGGCCCAGTCGTTCAGGGCCGGACTGGCGGCGGCGCTTCCACGTGGGGCCGCGCCAAGCAGTTAAATGCGCGGCCACCTCGGCCGTAAGTTCCAGGATGCGAGCAAGATGCTTCGCCTCCCCACCGCTCCCCCGTTCAGCCGGTCGATGTGTGCGCACTGCGTCCAGTACGGAACGCGCGACGTCACCGGCCGCCAGTTCGGAGCGCGCATTCGCGAGTTCCAGGCTGCGCTGAGCGTATTGCTCCGCCTGCTCCCAGATCCCCAACAAGTGTGCTCCGCAGGCGAGGTTGGCAAACGCCCCGGCAGCGTACAGATCGAAGAGGCCTACCAGGCGTAGCGTATTCTCGGCGGCGGTGTGAAACGCAGCGGCGTCGCCAGAGCCGGCGGCGGCTCTGGCCAGGGTGCTCCAGCCAATCACCTGGTCCGCGGGGGGGATCGGAGCACGCATCACCGCTGTCAAAACGGGTACCGCCTCGGCGAAGAGGCCCATGCGGACCAGGACAAAGCCGAGATCATGTGTCAGCGCGGGGAAGCGCGCGTGATGCCGTGGGTACCACTTTACAGCCCTCTGTGCGTGGAAAATTGCCTCGGCCAAGGCTCCCTCCTCTGCAGCCAAAGCGAGCAGGTCGTGCTGCGTTTGGGCTGCAAGCCACTTCTCACCCGAAAGGCTCACGGCCGCCCGTGCCGCGGTAGAGTAGTGCGCCCGTGCCGCATCCCAATCGCCAAGTGCCTTCTTGACGTGGCCCTTGCCCAGGTGCGCGCGGACGTACGTGCGCCAGCTGCGGGAGTGGCGGGCCAGGGCGATGGCGCGCTCGTAGTACAGCTCCGCGCGGGCCACCTCGCCGAACAGCCGGTTCATCCGCCCCGCGGCCAGCGCCCGCCGGGCGCTCGCCGGCACCAGGGCCGCCCCCGCCTCGGCGCACTGGATGGCGGGCTCCGACAGCGCGCGCGCGGCCGCCCAGTCCCCCACCCGCATCAGGGCGTCGGAGGCGGCGCTCGGATCCTCGTAGCCGCCGGCGAACCGCGCCAGGGTCTCGATCTCTTCGCGCAGCTCGGGAACGGATTCCGCCGCCGCGCGAAACCGGTCGGGGATGCCGTCGTGGCCGTCGGGCGGCGTGGGCGCCTCGTCGCCGGGGGCGCACGCCTTCCACACGGAATACCACAGGGCCCACGCGAAATCGTCGCCCAATCCCTTGAGCGGCGGCAGCAGCGCCAGGGACGCGCGCGTGTCGGGCGGCTGTGTGATCAGCCGCGGATGTACGCCTTTTACTCGTGTCATGCGGAACGTCGGCGAAATCAAAATGCCACAAGTGCACACGCAAACAATAGGAGCACAATCCCTTATACGCCATAGTCTACCCGGCGGGATGCCGCCGTGGTCCGTCCCTGGGCGGTCCCGACCCGCCGGTTCGCATCTTGCGACTCCGCACGGGTCTACAGGCCGGCACCCCGCGCCGGCGCCGTGGGCGAAAGTTTCGCGCGACAGGGGCACATGGCTCAGGGACTGGAAGGGCTGCTCACCGGCCACACGCTGGTAAAGCGATACCACATCGAGGACGTCTGCGGCCGGGGCGGCTTCGCGGTGGTGTACCGCGCAACGGATACCCGCCTGGGGCGGCCCGTGGCGGTAAAGGTCATCACCCTCACCGCCGAGAACCCGGAGCAGCGCGAGGTGCTGCGCCAGCGCCTGCACCGCGAGGCGCGCGCCGCGGCCAGCCTGCCGCACCACCCCAACCTGGTGACGGTGCACGACGTGGGCACCGACCCGGAGCTGGGGCTGGACTTCCTGGTGATGGAGCTGCTGACCGGCGAGGACCTCGCTGTGCGGCTGGCCCACACCGGCCCGCCGCCCACGCACGTGGCGCTTTCCATCCTGCGCCAGGCCGCGCGC
>DASQZE010000575.1:0-23129 GCA_035638875.1 Longimicrobium sp. | reverse complement strand
CCGTCGCCGCCCTCTGCGCCGCCCGCCAGTCCACCGCGTCCGATGCGGCTCCGTCCCTGCCGGGCTGATCCGTTGCCGGCGGAGGATCACGCATCCAGCACGGCACGAATGTCCTCCCGTTCCAGGTCCGGGTAATCGGCGAGAACTTCATCCGCCGTCATCCCGGAGCTCAGCAGTTCCCGGATCATCTCCGCGGGGTAGCGCAGGCCGCGGAGGGTCGGCTTTCCGTGGCAGACCGCCGGATCGACGGTGATGCGATCTCGCCGGTAGCTCATCGTTCAATCCTCCGAGGGGTTGGGTACCTGATTCGCGGAAGTTCAGCCGGAACGTTCCCGTTCGTCATCCACACAACGTGACGCACCGTGGTGGCAGTGGATGGCTGGCGTTAGTTTCCCCGGCCCCGGCAACGACGGGCGGCGCGGCTCACCCGGGCCGCGCCGCCCGTTTCGCGCACCGCCGGAACGCTTCGTGAAAGGGGAGCCCTGCCTTCCCCCAAGCCGATGCCGGGCAGGGACTTCGGATGTGCAGTCCGCGCAGGCGGACTTCGCGTCTTTCCAGCGGCGAATTCATTCGCTCCTGGATTCCGGACGCCGGACTTCGGGTAATGGATTTCCGGCGACGGACGCGGGGCCACGTGGATGGGTGGCTCCGCGCTGGACCGCCGGCACGCGATACGGGATATCGGATCCGCAAGCACATAGACGGATGATGACGGACGACAGCACGCAGACGATGGACGCGGAGCCCCAGCCCACCGAGGCGGAGCAGGCTGCGGCGGAGGACCAGGCGGCGGAGGCCGCGCCCGCCGTGGAGCAGCTCAGCGAAACCGAGATCGCCGCCGAACACCAGCCGGCGGACGCGGATGAAGGTTCGCGCGGCGCGTGGACGGGCGAGTGGATCGACTACCCGGGCGCGGACAACGGACCGCACCACACCGTCGTGGGCACCATGAAGGCGCTGGCGCAGCTGGAAAGCCCGCAGCTGGGCAACCGGCGCGACATCCTGGTCTACCTGCCGCCGTCGTACACCAGCTCGCAGCGCCGCTACCCCGTCATCTACATGCACGACGGGCAGAACCTCTTCGACCGCGCGACCAGCTTCGGCGAGGAGTGGGAGGTGGACCAGACGCTGGAGGCCGCCAGCCGCGACGGGCTGGAGGCCATCGTCGTCGGCATCCCCAACCTGGGTGAGGAGCGGCTGAACGAGTACAGCCCCTGGGTGGACCGCAGGCACAAGCAGGGCGGCAAGGGCAGCGACTACCTGGACTTCATCGTCCACACGCTCAAGCCCCTCATCGACCGCGACTTCCGCACCATGCCCGGGCGCGACAGCACCGGCATCGCGGGGTCGTCCATGGGCGGGCTCATCAGCCTGTACGCCTTTTTCAAGCACCCGCGGACGTTCGGCTTTGCGGGGGTGATGAGCCCGGCGCTGTGGTTCGCGGGGGGCAGCATCTTTCCGTTCATCAAGGAACGCCCGTTCGTCCCCGGGCGGCTGTACCTGGACGTGGGCACCAGCGAGGGGAGCGAGGAGCTGCACGACGTCCGCCGCCTCAAGGAGATCCTCACGCAGAAGGGCTACCGCACGGGCCACGACCTGCTGTACGTGGTGGAGATGGGCGGCCAGCACAATGAGCGCGCCTGGGCCCGCCGAATGCGCCGCGAGCTGCACTTTCTGCTCGGCGTTCCGCAGCCGGTAAAGCCCACGCCGCGCGGGACGGAGCCGCTGTAGGGCCGAGCCACGGTCGCGGGCGCCTGAGGGGGCTCGCCGCGCGCCGCGGAAGGACGGGAGAAGCACAGCGAGGACGCGGAGAACTCTTCTTCCGCGTCCTCGCACGTCTATTCCCCTTGGCTCCGCGTGAACACGATGGGAAACCGGGATCGCGCCACGTGGATTCACGGCGCAGCCTGGAAGGTGCGAATGCGGGGAAACAAACGTAACAGTTGCGGCCAATCATGAAAAAACACACACTATGACGCGTCAGATAATACGGCCATCACCCCGGTCCCGGCCCCCATGATCATTCTGGACATCCCGCAGGGCTTCGACGGCGCCACCATCCACGTACCTCTCTACCACCGCGGCCACCTCTCTCTCTTTCCCGGCAGCACCGTCTGGACCTGCCTGCTCCCTGGATCGCATACGCGGCGCACCCTGCCGGAGATCATCATCTCTCCCATCCGGTTCGCTTCCTGGCCCAAGCTGTACCGCATCACGGGCACGTTCGTGGACCGCTCGGGGCTCGTGCACGACGTGCTGGAGACGCTGCGCAAGTTCGGCATCAACGTGCTCACGGCGGAATCCAGCGCCATCGCGCAGCAGCAGCACCACACGGTGGAGCTGGTGGTGGACTCCAGCACCCACCGGAGCCTCGCGGCCCCCAGCAATCAGGACGACACGCTCCCGGAAGTTCGGAAGGCGTTGCTGGCGCGCCTGTTCGATGACCTTGTATTCTCGGAGGTCTCGGGACTGCCGCGCCTCAAGATCCGGCCCGTGCGCACCCTGCAGCAGGCGGTGCAGGATTTTGACAACGCGATCTCCGACTACCGCGACCATCGGGGCCTGGAGCCCATCGTGGCCGAGAGCACGGTGCAACGGGCGCTCAACTCGCGCCGGGTGAGCATCGAGCTTTCCGAAGAACAGCGTGAGGTGCTGCGCGAGGCGCTGGACCCGCACGACCGCAAGGAACCGCTGCAACACGCGCGCTACCTGGCCATCTCGGAAACAACAGACCGCTTTCTCCGGGCCTACTTCATCTCCGGCGCACAGCCCATCCTCGCCGCGCGGATAAGCCACCGTGAGCGGGTGGGGGCGCTGGCTGCCATCACCCGCGCCCTCCAACTCGCGGACTTCAACCTCATCACCAGCCTGTCGCGCCTGCACCGCCACCAGGAGACGGCCGAGTTCGAGGTGGTGCTGCAGCCGGTGCTGAGCGCCCGCTGGAATCCCACGGAGACGCGCGAGCGGCTGGAGCGCGCCCTGGCCCGGCCAGAGCTGAACCGGTTCCAGGTGTGCGTATCCTATCCCACCCACTACGGCGAGACGGTGGAAACGCTCTCCATCTCCCCGGCGCCGGATCCGCGGCCCGCGGAGGGTGAGCACCGGGGCGACCGCCGCGAGCTGCCGCGCACCACCGGAGTCATCCTGCGGGCCAAGCTGCGGCAGCTGGGTGAGATACGAAACCCGACCGCTGACGAGGAGCGGCGACTAAGGCTCGCCGAGTCACTCCTGGGCGGCAAGTCGCCAGGCCTTTTCATCTCCTACGCTTTCGAACTGGACGCCGCGGCAGCCGGCATGAAGCGCTTTGCGACAAGCAAGGGATTTCGTCCCATCACCGGGCGGCACCTGGGAATGGGAAAGAACAGGGATCAGGTGCTTCGCGAGATCAAGAAGTGCGCGTTCTTTCTGGGGGTGTGGTCCGCGGAAGGAGGCATACCCATGGGCGACGGAACGTTCTGGCCTTCGCCGTGGATGCACTGGGAGCTGGGCGCCGCGCACGCCCTGGGTCTGCACTGCCACTTGCTGATCGAAGACACCATCCACCCCGACGCATGGGAGTCCGTCGTGCCGGATATGCAGAACACTCCGTTTCGCCGCGAGGAGTTGGACACCCACGGGCGCAGCCTGGTGCGCACGATGAGCCGTCTTGCCGAGGAAGCAGCGAAGGCGCATTCCGCGGCGGTGTCCCATGTCTGACGGGGCAACCACGCCCACGGCGGCGCAGTCCTCCGGCGCCGCCGCCAAGGACCCGCCGCAGCGCCCCGTGCTCTCCCTTCGCGTGGGGGTAAGCGGGCACCGGGACCTGGACCAGGGTGCCCGCGAACGCGTGCACGCCGCCGTAAACCAAGTGCTGGCGCTTGTCGAAGACGTGGTCGCCGAGGTGGCAGCGACACCCAATGCAGGCTACCTCGAAGGTCCACGGCGGCTAGTCGCCGTGTCGCCGTTGGCGAAGGGCGCCGACCAGGTCTTCGCCAAGGCGGCGCTTGCCCGGAAGGGGTCAGGATGGAAGTTGCACGTTCCCATACCCTTTACACAGGCGGAATACGAGAAGGACTTCAGGGCGGCGCTTGCCAGGAAGGCGACAGGATGGAAGCTGCACGTGCCCATGCCCTTTACACAGGCGGATTACCAGAAAGACTTCGTCGAAGGCCCCGACGACTTTCGCGCCCTGCTAGAGCGCGCGGAGATTACTCTCGAACTGGACGGCAGCCGCGACGCCGACGAGCTGGCCTACCTGCACGTGGGCCGGACCGTGCTGCACCAAAGCGACATTCTGATCGCGGTGTGGAACGGGGCTGCCGCCGAACGCATCGGCGGCACAGCGCAGATCGTGGACGAGGCGTACAGCCACCAGATCCCCGTTGTATGGATCGATCCGCGGGGCGAGCGTCCCACGGCGCTGCTCTCCCATCCACCCCGGGAAGGGATTCCGAAGGAGGCTCCTGAGCCGCTGGAACCGGCCCTGCGGGAGCGCCTGCGGGGGCTCCTGCTGCCGCCTTACCTTCTCCCGCGCCCTGCAGGTTCCGCGGCGCATCGGGATTGGATGGAACGCCTGCAGGAGTGGATCAGCGGCCACAGCGGACGGCTCGGGCCAAGTACGTACTACAAACGGGTCAAAACGCCACGCCTCCCGTTTTATCGATGGCTTCGCGCCGTGGCGGGAACCCCTCCCCAGCCAACGTCCCCGGATCCGGAGTTCCTGCGCACCTCTCCGGACTTCCGCTGGGCCGACAGCCGGGCCAATCTCCACGCGGACAACTACCGTAGCGTATTCACGACCACCTACCTGTTCGGGGCCTCGGCAGTGCTGTGTGCGCTGCTGGGATACAGCTTCACGCGGGCTGTGTACGTGGAGTTAGGGCTCACCGCGATAGCGATCTCGCTGGTACTGTGGGCCTGGTGGGGCCACTGGCACGACTTGTGGCTGGACGAACGGCTGCTCGCCGAGCGTTTTCGGCAGTTGCACATCCTACAGCCGCTGGGGCTGTCGGCACCCGGCACACGGGTTCCGCGGGGGGAACGAGAGCCCGGCGAGAAGGACCCAACGCTTCCGGATGAGCTGTGGGCGTCGTGGCTGTTCCGGGCGCACGCACGCTCGATCCCCATGCCGCAAGGAAATCTGGGCGATTCCCTTGCGGCCCATCACCTAGTGCTGCTGGACGTACTGCGCACCCAAGCCGAGTACCATGACCGGAATGTGTGGAGGCTCCACCGGCTGCGTCACCGCCTCCACATCCTGGCACTCCTGGCGTTCGTGGGCACGCTGATGATCTGCCTTGCCCATTTCGTTATGTCGCACCACGCACTGGAAGAATCGAAGAACTGGCGCACCCTGCTCGCCGGCTTCCTTCCCGCGTTTGCCTCGGCGCTGGCGGGGATCATCGGGCACGGCGAGTTCCAGCGCCTGGAGCGCAACTCGGCCGCGACCCGCGACCGCCTGCGCCGGCTCATCAAGCGGCTGGAGACCCTTACCGGCGCCGGCTCGTACCGGTATGCCGCCATTGCCGAGGACGCCGCGCAGCTCATGCTGAGCGAACTGCTCGCGTGGCACGTGCTCATCAGCGACCGCCCGCTGCAGGTGGGGCACTGACGCGACTCGCCCACTCGTCCTTTCCCTGGCCACTGGCGGCGGGGCCGCGGCGGCGAAATCTTCCCCGGCCAGACACTCCACCCTCTCCCGTGAACGCCGCGGGAGAGGGTTTGGATTTCCGATCAACCGCCGAGCGTCGGCGCGGCACCCCACCACGATCGATCATGCGCAAGGGAGCAAAGCCCAGGGCCGTGCGGATCACGCCGCCCGAAGCGCCGGAGACGGACGAGTACGCGGCCCAGCCGCCAGACCTGCACGGCAAGTTCGTGCACGAGGACCTGCGGCTGCGCGACGCCGACCTGTCGGAGGCGTCCGCGTCGGCCGTGCGGCTGGAGCGGGTGGTGATGGAGCGCGTGGGGCTGGCGCGCGCCAACCTGCGCAACGCCGTGGTCCAGGACGGGCGCTTCGATGGATGCGACGCAGCCGGCAGCCGCTGGGACCACGCGCACCTCACCCGCGTGGAGATGGACGGATGCCGGCTGCTGGGCGCGGGCTTCTCGCGCGCCACGTTCAGCGACCTGCGCGTGCGCGAGGCCAACGCCGAGATGGCCATGTTCATCGGCGCCACGTTCACGGCCGCGCGGTTCGAGCGGTGCAACTTTCGCGGCGCCTCGTTCGAGGGCGCGGACCTGCGCAACGTGGCCTTTCGCGACTGCGACCTGCGCAACGCCGACCTGCGCGAGGCAAAGCTCGAGGGCACGGACCTGCGCGGATCGAGCATCGCCGGCGTGGCGCTGGACCTGGGCCGGCTGCGAGGCCTGGTCCTGGACCCCGCGCAGGCCATGGACGTGGTGGAGCAGATGGGCATCACCATCAAGCAGACGGACGAGGGCGAGGCGTAGCGCGGGCTGGACGGGTGAAACGCGGACGGTGGCAGGCACGTAGGGGGGATGCCGCTGACGAACCCGCATCCCAGGAGACCGCCCGATGGACCCCACGGGCCCGCAGTTCGCCTTCGCCAGGGTCATGTCCGAAGCCTTGCTCGGCCCCGACCGCCACGACCGGATCGTCGCGGTGGAGGAGACCGGGTTTCGGCTGCGGTTCGATCCGGAACCCGGTGTGAACATGACCATCGAGGGCGTGGAGGCGCCCAACGAAACGCGGAGCACCGTCTATCACCCCACGGACGAGCGGCCGGCGTCGTATCCGCCGGAGGTTCCGTTCCTGCCGGGGGTGGCAGCTTCGGTCATGGGCCGGGACGGCAGCGCGTCGGTTCAATGGTGGGGTGTTCCGGACGTGGAGGACGCCGTCACCGCGCTCCGTGCGCAGTGCGCCGCCGACGGCTGGGTGGAAGGCGCCGAAACCGGGCTGGACTTTCTCCCCGGCTTTCGCACGCTCAACTTCGAACGGGCAGATGGCGGGCAGCGCACGATCCTGGTCGTCCCCACAGGCAACGGCACGATGATCCAGCTCGTCTGATCGCGCGACTGATCCGCGCGTCTGCCGGCTTGAACGAAGCCCCGGCTCCTGCAGAGGAGCCGGGGCTTCGCGTCATTGATCGATACGGCACGCCTTGGAATCGATCAAACGTGTTCACGATGCCCACGACACGCTCACTACGCGACATATAGTTGACATAGCGGGGTCTTCGTCGTATGCTCGGTAATGTTGACCGCCGCCACCGCTCCCACGCAGTGGCCTGCTCACCTCCAGATGGCGAGGACGCATGAAGAAGATCAGTCTGGACCTCGAGATCCTGTCCGTCGAGTCATTCGCGACCGTCGCGGCCCCCGAGGCCGGCGTCCTGGAGATCACCGGCAGGTGCCCGACGAACTACACCTGCCCCTGATCCGGCAGCGGCGAAACCCGCCAACGGTCTGGCATAGCAACCGGACGCCATGCACGAAGCCCCGGCTCCTGCGGAGGAGCCGGGGCTTTCGTCATTGATCGATACCGCCCGGCCGTTGGAGCCGGATCAGGTGTGCTTCTTGGCCGCGGGGCAGACCTCGTGCTCCGGGTCCCACCAGAGAATGCGCAACACACCCCCGTCACGGATGCCGACGATGCGGCGCCTCCCCGTCACCCGCACCGAGTACACCTGGTCCACGTCGTCCTGCTGGATGGCCACCAGCCGCTCGCGCGCCAGTCTGCCCAGCGCGGACGTCTCGATGAAGTGGCTGCCTGTCTCGGTGATGGCGTGCCACGTCATGGATTCCAGCTCCCGCATGCGCTGCAGCACGTCCCGCAACATGATTCCGCCCAGCGCGCTCCAGCACCAGGGGCCACCCAGGTCCACGATCCTGAATGCCCACAGTGGATACTGACCCGCGTAGTCCGGCGCGTGCCCGCGCGGCAGCTTGCGGTTCTCCGCCCCATACGCGGACCGGGGCGCCTTGTGGCCGCCCCGGTCTGCAAAGGGAGAGGAAGGCCGCTTACTCGGCTTCTCCCCCATTTTCCTGCAAGCTGCTGTAGTACTCGCTCATGGAAGCCAGCGTGATCTCGTGGTTGCCGCGGACGCCGTCCGGCAGGCCTTCGCGCGCGAGGCGCCACGGATCTTCGCAGTGCGTCATGTCGCTGAGCGTCTGCGCGTTGCGCCAGCCGTAGTACCCAAGCACCGCATCCACCGTGCTCCGCTGTTCATCGTCCAGCGCGCCCGGATCGCCGCGCGGCCAGCTCCGCACGTCGAACTGGCCGCGGTGCAAGTCGTAGAGCTCGCGGACCACGGGGCCATTGGCCCACGCCTCGATGCGCTCCGGGAACAGGGGCCGGTCATCCCACACCGTTGCCCAGGCCTGGGAGTAGTACACCAGCTTCTGCAGCTTCATGGCGGAGAGCGGCGCCTGCTTGCCCAGGATGTACGCAGCCACGTCGTGCGCAGACACCATCGGCCCTCCTTTCTCCAGGATTCCACCGAACACGGCCCGAAGAAGGAAACTGTCCAGAGCCGTCCAGTCCGTCAATCCACTCCCCCGATGTAAACAAAGGGACACCACGCACGAAGCCCCGGCTCCTGCAGAGGAGCCGGGGCCTCGATTGCATCCGCCGGCGCGGATCAGGCGAAGGACAGCGAATTCGCGTTGTGGTACTGGTTGGCGGCCTCGATGAACTCCTCGAACAGGCGATGGGTGCCCTCGTGGTCGTCCAGCAGCATCTCCGGGTGCCACTGCACGCCTACCAGGAAGTGCCCCTCGCGCGTGCCTTCCACCGCCTCGATGAGCCCGTCCGGCGCCCACGCCGTCGGCACCAGCCCCTCGCCCAGGCGGTCCACGGCCTGGTGGTGCATGCTGTTCACCATCGCCGTCTCCACGCCGAAGCAGCCGTGCAGCCGCGTCCCCGGGGCAATGCGGATCTCGTGGGCCAGGTAGTCGCGTGCCCACCCCGCGCCGGGAAAGTAGTCGTGCTTGATGGAGCCCTTGAACAGCCCCGCGCAGTCCTGGATGAGCGTGCCGCCCGCGGCCACGTTCATCACCTGCAGCCCGCGGCACACGCCGAACACCGGCTTGCCGTCTTCCATGGCCCAGCGGGCGAACTGCAGCTCCACGAAATCGCGCGGCGGGTCCGTGCGGCCGCACAGCGCGTGGCGCTCGGCGCCGTACGACCGGGGGTCCATGTCCACGCCGCCGGCAATGAACACGCCGTCCAGCCGCTCGTAGATGGCACGCAGCGTCTCCAGGTCGTCGTCCAGCAGCGGCACCATCCACGGGATCGCGCCGACCGACGTGCAGGCGTGGAAATACCGCTGGTTCATCACCCACGATGCCGGAAGGTCTTCCGGAATGCGGTCGATGGACTGCAGCGTCTGCGTGGCGATACCGATGACGGGGCGCTGATGCATGGACCTAACCTTTTGAGCAAACTCCACTTACGAAAAACGATCCCGCCGCTGGTGGCAAAATCGGGACCGTACGGAAAGATGGCGCATCACCTGGATGTGAGCAACGTTTCCGTTACCCCGCACCCACGCATCCGTTTCCGAAGCAGGAAAAAGATGCGGTTTCTCTGCCCATCGCCGCGTCTCACCGGCCGCCGCGATGCGGTCCCCGCCCCATCGGAATTTCCTCGCCTTCCTGGAATCCCTCGCCTTCCCGGAATCCCCTCGCCTCCCCGATTGATTTCCTGAGGGAGGCGCAGGCGAATCCCGCCCGCGCCGCACACTCCGGCGCCGACCGAAGGATCTACTCGACCCACCCAAGACCGCCGCACCCGCGCACGTCCTTCGTTCGCGCACGGTACGTCTTGGACTGCGGGCACTTCGGGAAGAACGTAGCGCGGGAGAGTATCGTATCCAGGACTTCCGTCGATCACGGGATAGTAGATCCTTCGGTCGGCGCCAGGGATCCAGACCGGGACGGTAGCGGCGGCGCCTCCCTCAGGAAATCAAGCGCGGGGAGAGATTCTTAAACGCACTCTCAGGAAAACAACGCCAACGCCTTACGCCACAACGACTCAGCAGGACCCCGCGGAAGCGGCTTCGAGCCGCACGACTCAGAGCGGACGCGCGTCCTGAACGACTCAGCGCATGCCGGCGGGCAGGCGCGCCGGCGGGAGCTCGTGCGTGGGCGGGGCGGCGGGCGCGACGGCGGAGTCGCCGTGGCGCACGTGGTTCACGGGCGATGCGCCGCGCTTCCCCAGCACCAGGTCCGCGTACCCGTTGGCCGGATCCCCACCCTTCTTGCGGATGCGCGCCACGGTGCCCGGGCCGCGGTTGTACGCCGTCAGCGCCTCCTCCGCGTCGCCGTCGTACACCGCGATCAGCTCCTTGAGGTAGCGGAAGCCCAGCCGCAGGTTGGTGTCGCGGTCCAGCAGCTGCCGGCGCGTGATGCCGGGCTGCAGGAACTCCGCCGTCGCCGGCATCACCTGCGTCAGGCCCAGCGCGCCGGCCCAGCTCTCCGCATCCGGCTCGAACGCGCTCTCCACGCGCACCAGGCGGAACGCCAGCTCCGTCTGCAGCCCCTCGGCCTGGGCCGCACGCTCGATGGCATCCGCCAGCTCCATTGCGATGCCGTAGCGCCGCGCGTACGCCGCCACCTCGCGGTCCCGTGCCTCCGCCGCGCGCACGGAGGCCAGCGCGGCGGAGACGTGGCGCCACGCCGCGGCGCCCACCGCGCGCGTCGGCGGCAGCAGCGCCAGCACCAGCACGAGCCCCGCGACCAGCCACGGCCGCGCGCCCACCGTCCCCAGCGCCGCGCGCGCGGACCGTCCGCCCCGCGCACGGGGGCGGCGGGCGGGCGGCTTGCGTCGGCGCGGGGAGGACGAGCGGGACACGGGCACTCCGGGATGCTGCGGATTCAGCGGGAACGACACCAAGCTAAACACATCGGGGCCGCCGCGGAACGGCTGCGTTCGGCGCGGCGGCCGCAAGCGGGCGCGGCGAATGATATTTACGGGTAATTCAGGGCGCGCGGAGCACCAGGTCCACCCGCGTGCTGTCGGCCACCCGGTCCGTCCCGAACCCCACCGCGAACGCCACGGTATCCGACCCGCGCAGCCTGCCCTGCGCGGGCGGGGACGCGTACGCCCGCAGGCAGTTGCCCTCGCGCGGCGGCGAAGGAGTGGCCAGGTGCGCCCGGTAGCGCCCGTCCACCGCCGTGATCCCGTCGCCCAGAACGCCCAGCTGCGCGGTGCAGCCCGACGCCCCCAGCAGCGCCCTGACGCGGGCGCCCTTGACGGGAGCACCGGCGGCATCCGTCACCCGGCCGTAGATCACCGCCTCCGCGAGCGACGGCGGGCAGCCGCACATTCCCAGGGGGTCGGCGCAGGAGACGAAGAGCATCACCCCCAGGCACGCGGCCAGGCGACGCGGGATGCGGATGCGGTGCATCATCGAATCAAGATCAGTGGATGGATGCGAGTCAGCGCGCGCGGAGCACCAGGTCGCGCCGCACGCTGTCCGCGGGGAGCGACCGCGGCGTGGGCACCGTGATCTGCACCGTGTCCGATCCCCGGAGGGCGCTCCCCGCAGGCGGCAGCGCGGCCAGGCGGATGCACTGCTCCGGCCCGTCCCCCGCGGCGGAGATCCCCGCGTGAAAGCCGCCGGACGCGTCTATGGGCACGTCTTGCGAGCCCGTGATCGTCGCGCATCCCGCGGGTCCGGTTTCCCAGTGCACCGTCGCGCCCGCCACGGGCGTTCCCGCCGGATCCGTCACACGGCCGTACAGGACGGAGTACGGCCCCGGCATGGAGCAACCGCACAGGGTGATGGGATCGGTGGTGCACGCCACCACCACGGCGAACGCGATCGCGCCGAACGGATGGCGGATGCGGATTCGGGACATGGCTGGAAAGGCCGCTCGGGGAGGATGGAGGATGGTCGAGGGACGGAGGCGGGGCCTACGGCGCGCGGAGCGCCAGATCCACGCGGGCGCTGTCCAGCGGGGCGTCCGCCGCGAAGCGGACCGTGAAGGCCACCGTGTCCGAGCCGCGCAGCGTGCTTCCCGCGGGCGGCGTGGCGAACGCACGCAGGCACACGCCGGAAAACCGTGGATCGCCCCGGAGCACCTCGGCGTGGAACCGCCCGTCCGCGTCCGTGAAGCCCTCCCCGATCAGGTAGAACGGCGCCGCGCACGCGGCCGAGCTCGCCTGTGCCGTCACGCGCGCGCCCGGGACCGCCGCGCCGCCCGGACCCTGCACCACGCCGTGGATGCGGGCCGAGGGAATCACCGGATCGCACGCGCACACCGGGTTGCTCGTGCACGAAACGAGCACCGCGACGGTGGCCAGCGAAAAGGGCCAGGGACGGATGGACATCGGGATGCGGACGGGCAAGGGACCGTGAACGACGGCGCGGACGGAAAAGAGAACGCGCGAGGGGCGAAAACGGGACGCGGGAGCGCCCCCGCCACGTGCCCCGCCGGCCGCGGCCTGGCCCCGCTACGGCGCCTGCGCCGAGCCGGCGAAGACGCGCGGGGCCAGGCAGTTCACGCGGCTGGGGCCGGGCTGCAGCACCATCATGTCCACCACCAGCTGCACGCCGGGCACGAGCGCGGCGTTGGCCAGCGCGCACTGCAGCGCGCCGAACCCGGGCGCCGCGCCGTGCAGCTGCACGTCCGCGTCGATGACCACCGCGCGAATGCGTCCCGCGCCGATGGCCGGCTCGGCCGCCATGCGCGCCTCCACCTCGCGGCGGATGGCCTCCTGCTGCACCTGCCGCTCGGCCGCCTGCACCGGCGTCTCCGCCGGCGCTCCGCCGCCGCCCAGCAGCGCGCATCCCGCCTGGCTCGCGAGCAGCGCCGCCGCGGCGCACCGAACCGCCCTGTACCGGAACCCGTCCATCCTCCAACCCGTCGCGGGGAAACTTTTCGAGCCCCCCGCACGTCTACAAGACGGGCGGACGAGCTCGCTCAGACATCCGGATTTCGCAATCGGCAGGCCACGCGCGGTGCTTGCCCTGCCCCGTTACATTGCTGCACCATGCGAAAATACCTCGACACCACCCGCACGCACACCTACTCGCTGCTGTTCGCGCTCCCCCTGCTCGTGCTGTACGAGCTGGGGGCGATGCTGATCGCGGACGGGCGGAGCGGCGGCATGCGCAACGGCGCGGACGTCCTGCTGCGCACCCTGCTGGCCACGGGCGGCGTGCAGGGGACGCTGGCATTCACCGCCGCGCTGGCCGTGGGCGCGGCGGTGATCGTCGCCCTGGAGCGGCGCCGCAAGAAGGTGCCCCTGCAGGCCGGCTACTTTGCCGCCATGCTGGGCGAGAGCGCCGCGTACGCCCTGCTCTTCGGCGTGGTCGTGGCGACGGCCACGCAGGCGCTGCTGGGCGGCATGGTGCGGATGGCGGCCGACGGCGGCATCACGCAGATGCCCCTGCTGGACGGCGTCGTCCTTTCCCTGGGCGCGGGCATCTACGAGGAGCTGCTCTTCCGGGTGATCCTCACGGGCGGCCTGTTCGCCCTGCTGCTGGCGGCCGGGATGCGCCGGCGCACGGCGGGCGTGATCGCGGTCGTCGTATCCGCCATCGTCTTTTCCGCGTTCCACTACATCGGCCCGTACGCGTACCCGCTAGAGCTGAACAGCTTTACCTTCCGGCTGCTGGCGGGGCTGGCGTTCAGCGCCCTGTACATGGCGCGCGGATTTGGCGTGGCGGCGTGGACGCACGCGCTGTACGACGTGTTCCTGGTCATCGCCGGCAAGGGCTGACCCGCTACCGGCCCCGCGTCTGCGATGCTACCTTCCGGGCCGTCCAAACGACCCCCCGGAAGGAGCCGCCCGTGCCGGAGCAAACAGTGGAGCAGCAGATCGACAACCCGTTCTACACCGAGCGCGAGGCCCGCGACCTGAGCGGCGCCGTGGACCAGCTGCGCAACGGCCGCGAGACCGTGCTGCGCGACTGGATGGAGCGCGTGCGCGCCAACCAGGCCATGGTCACGGGGCAGGCGCTGTCGGAGCCGCTGCTGCTGGACCACGTGCCGCAACTGTTCGACGCCATCCTGGACCGGCTGGAGATCAACCGGTCGCGCGAGGACGCCGAGCAGTTCGCCATGGTGCACGGCTTTACCCGGCGGCTCTCCGGCTACAACGTCGTGGAGACGGTGCTGGAGCTGCTGATGTTCCGCCGCGCCATCTGGGCCCACCTGACCGCCATCGGCGCCTCGATGGAGGGCGGATACGCGCTCATGGAGCAGATCGACGGGATGGTGGACCGCGCCGTGCTCGCCTCGCTGAACGCGTTCCTGGACCCCTCCGCCACGCTCCTGGAGCGCGAGGAGGATGACGAGGGCGGCGCGGACGCGGGCGACGCCAACGCGGCTGACGAGACGGACGCGGCGGCGGAGTAGGGCGCCGACGGGCCCCACCCGCTCGTTCCTCGCTTCCCGCTCCCACAAACTGCGTGGGAGAGGGGATACGCCCCAGCCCGTGCAGGTGAGCAGGATTGGAGAATGACTTCTCCCCCTTGTACAGGGCAGGCCACCGAGGGTGCCGAGAGATCGTGTACGGGAGGGGGCCGGTGGGTGAGGGGCCCCCGCGGGCCCGGCGGACCGATCCGGTCCGTTGCCGTTGCGTGAGGGATGCGCGCCCGCAGGGCCGAGACCGCGGAGCGTCGGGGCAACAGCGGTATCGTTGCCCCGACGCGGAGGGGGCTCGGCGCCGTTGGGCACAGCTGGTTCGTGCACTACGGCGCGCGCCGCCCGGCCCGGAGCGCAGCGGAGGGACACGCCCAACCCATGCAGTCGCAGTTTTTTAGCAGCCATTCGCAGCAAAACGGAACCGACCCCGCCCCCTCGCGGGTATGCAGCGGTTCCGGAGCTTCATCCGCGTATTCCGTACACCCGAGCGTGCAGCATAGAACCATGCGTCTTTCCGCCCTGCTCCTTCGCGCCGGCCTGTTCGCGGCCGTGCTGCCCCTGGCCGCCTGCGGAGGCGACGGCTCCGGGCCGGACCGCCTGTCGCCTGACGAGGTGGCCGGCGTGTACAACCTGTGCGAGCTGCGCTTTGCGCCCACCAACAACGTGCTCCCCGTGGCGAACCTGCTGACGGCGGTGGTGGACACCACGCCGCCGGCGGGGCGTCCCGAGGCCACGATTTCCATTGCCAACGGGGTCTACGACCTCGTCTACACGGCGGGCGGCAACGCCTTCCTGCGCCAGCTGCAGGGGTCCGTGGACTACGGCGCAACCTCCGTGACGCTGAGCACGCCCGAGGAGAACGTCGTGGTCAAGGAGCTGCTGCTGCCCACGCCGCTCACGCTCACGTTTGCCGCGGGCACCCCGCGCATCCTGGCCACGCAGACGTCGTTCACCTACGCGGTGGACCGCGAGGACTACGCGCGCGCCATCGGCAGCAGCGGGCAGGGGCTCGCGGCCACCATCACGGGGAACGCGGTCATCGGGATGTCCACGGGGCCGTGCTGACGCGTTGAGCGCGCCGGCAGGTTATATTCAGGATCGATCCGGACCGGGCCCGGCGCCGATGGCGCGGGCCCGCTCCGTTGGGTAACGGACTCGCGGGAGTGAACGGTTTGCGACGCACGCTCATGGGAGCGGTGCTGGCCCTGGCGGCGTTCGCCGGGCCGGCCGCCGCGCAGGATGAAGGGGACTGGAACGCGCCGCGGGCCCTGGAGCTCATCCAGCGCGCGCAGGAGCGCCGGCAGGTGGCGCTCAGCGACACGGGGATGGTGGACTACCAGGCCGACGCGCGCGGCTACGTCTACTTCTACCTGGACCGCCGCGACACGGGCGAGCGCACCCTGGTCAAGACGGACCAGGTGGCGCTCGACGTGTACTGGAAGGCCCCCAACCTGTCCAAGCAGCGCATCATCGGCCTGCGCGACGAGCGCAGCCTGCCCACCAACATCCAGTACCACGAAGACCACCTCACGGTGGTGCAGGACAACTTCGGCGACCTCATCCGCCTGGGCGACGGCGACGAGGTGCGCGACGTGATGCACCCCGCCGCCCCCGCCGGCCCCGCGCAGTACGACTACCGCTTGGTGGACAGCACGAGCATCCGCCTGCCGGGGTCGGCGGAGCCCGTGCGCGTGTACAAGCTGCAGGTGCGGCCCAGGGACCCGTCGCGCCCCGCCCTCGTGGGCTCGGTGTTCGTGGACCGGCGCGCGGGCGACATCGTGCGGATGGAGTTCACGTTCACGCGGGTGAGCTACGTGGACGAGCAGCTGGACTTCATCAACGTGATGATGGAGAACGGCCTGTACAAGGGCCGCTTCTGGCTCCCCAACCGCCAGCAGGTGGAGCTGCGTCGCGAGCTGCCGGAGCTGGACCTGCCGGCGGGGGGGATGATCCGCGGCACCATGGAGATCACCAACTACCGCTTCAACCAGGGGCTGGCGCCGGGGCTGTTCGCCGGCCGGCGCGTGGTCTCCGTGCCCGTGCAGCAGCGCAAGGAGTTCGCGTTCGAGGAGGCCATCGACGCGGAGCTGCGCGAGGCGGGATTGAGCGCGGAGGGCGAGCTGGACGACGTGCGCCGCGAGGCCGCGGAGCTGGTGGGCCGCCGCCTGCTGAGCGGCCTGCCGGGAACGCAGCTGGCCTTTCGCACGGCCTCCAGCACCGTCCGCTACAACCGCGCCGAGGGCCTCGCCCTGGCCGCCGGCGGGCGCTACAGCCCCGTGGAGGGGGTGACCCTGGGCATTCGCGGCGGCGTGGCGCTCGGCCCCATGCGCCCGTTCGCCGAGGCGGAGGCGTGGCGCGGCACCCTGCCGGAGCGCGTGGGGATCGGCGCGTACTGGAACCAGCCGCGCGACATCGGCGGATTCCCCGTGATCTCCGGGGCCATGAACTCGCTGTCGGGGCTGCTGGCGGGCTACGACTTTTCGGACCCGTACTTCGCCTCGGGCGCGGAGCTGCGGATGGACCGCCCCGTGCGACGCGGGTGGAGCGGCGCCTTTGGTCTGCGGGTGGAGGAGCACGAGAGCGCGGCGCAGCAGACGGACTTCAGCCTGCTGGGGGGCGGGGGCCACTTTCGCCCCGTGGCGCCCGTGGTGGAGGGCACGTTCTTCGGCGGCTCGGCGGCGGTTCGCCGCGAGCTCCCGGCGGAAGTCGCGCGCGGGATCGCGCTCGGCATCTCCGTGGACGGCGGGCGGCTGGACACGGACGCCAAGGACCACCACTTCGCGCGGCCGCGGGTCGACCTGGGCTGGGTGCGCCGCGGCGACGGGGGCCGGGAGCTGCTGCTGGAGGCGCAGGCGGGCGGTGTCCTCGGCGACCAGCCGCCCCAGGCCTCGTTCCTGCTCGGCGGCCGCGGCACCGTGCCCGGCTACCGTTTCCGCGGCTATGGCGGGGATGCGTTCGGCCTGGCGCGGGCGACGCTCTCGGCGGACCTGGTGCCGCAGTTCGTCCGCGGGCGGGTGTTCGCGGCGGGCGGGTGGACGGGGGACAGCGAGTCGCGCACGTCCGCCGTGGACTGCCTCCCCGGGCTGCCCTGCATCGACCAGCCGTACCGCCTGGGCAGCCGCACGGGCGGGATGGCGTCCGTGGGCGCGGGGGTGGGCCTGTTCTTCGACATCCTGCGCATCGACGTGGCCCGCGGGCTGGGCGGCGGCGGCGTGTGGGAGGTGATCGTGGAGGCCAACCCGTCGTTCTGGGACTTCCTGTAGAAACGAGTGCGTGAGTGCGGAAGTGCGTGAGTGCGGAAGTGGATGCGTCCGCTGCCGCGGTTCACTTCCGCACTGACGCACTCACGCACTCACGCACTGAAGTCATGCGCTCCGACGTCATCGACGCATTTCACCTCCCCGCGATCCCGCACCCGCGCACCAACACGTGGGCCTACGGGCGCGGGGAGGATGCGTTCGAAGTGCGCGTCCCCCGCCTGTCTCCCGTGGACCTGCGGCGGCAGGTGGAGGCGCTCGCCGCCGCCCGCGACCGCCACCTGGCCCATCGCCCGGTGGCCCAGATCGTCGGCGTGATCGACGGCGTGGCGGCGCGCTTCCTGGACCCCGCCGATCCCCTGCGCCGCGCCGCCGAGCGCGCCCTTCCCGCCGTCACCAGCTACTCGCCGGCCATGATCCGCCTGGTGCTGGACCGCATGGCGGCGGACTGGCGCGCCCCCCGGCTGCGCGAGCTGCTGCGGGCGGAGTTCGGCGATCCGCGCGTGCTGGACGGCTTCGTCGCCGCGCCGCGGGCGCACGGCCAGCACGCGGCGTTCGGGCCGCGGCTGGCGGTGCACGTCTTCAGCGGCAACGTGCCGGGCGTGGCGGTGACCTCCGTCATCCGCTCGCTGCTGGTAAAGGCGGCCACGCTGGGCAAGGCGGCCGTGGGCGAGCCGCTGCTGGCCGCGCTCTTTGCCCGCGGCATCGCCGAGGCGGACGCGGAGCTGGGCGCGTGCCTGGCCGTGACCTACTGGGCCGGCGGCGACGAGATGATGGAGCGCGCCGCCCTGGAGCCCGCCGACGCGGTGATCGTGTACGGCGGCGCGGAGGCCGTGGCCGCCATCCGCGCGAAGACGTCCGTCACGGCGCGGTTCCTGGGCTACGGGCCCAAGGTCTCGTTCGGCGTGGTGGGGCGCGGGGCGCTGGCGGACGAGGCCGCCGCGCGCGAAGCGGCCCGCGGCGCGGCGCTGGACGCCTCCACGTTCGACCAGCAGGGGTGCGTGTCGCCGCACCTGTTCTACGCCGAGGAGGGCGGCGCCGTGTCGCCGGAAGCGTGGACGGGGATGCTGGCGGAAGCCATGGCAGCCACGGAGGCGGAGCTGCCGCGCGGCGTGCTGGCCCCCGGCGAGTCGTCCGCCATCCGCCAGTTGCGCGGCGAGGCGGAGTTCATGGAGGCGGGCGGCGGCGGGCTGCGCCTGCACGCGTCCGCGGAAGGGACGGCGTGGACGGTGGTCTACGATCCGCGTCCGGACTTTACCGCGTCGTGCCTGAACCGCGTGGTGCGGGTGAAGCCCGTGGCGCGGCTGGACGAGGTGCCGGCCCTGGTGGAGCGCTTCGCCTCCGTGCTGCAGACGGTGGGCGTGGCCGGCGCGCCGGCGGAGACGCGCGCGCTGGCCATGGCGCTGGGGCGCATCGGGGCCAGCCGGTTCGCGCCGCTGGGGCGGATGGCGTGGCCGCCCCCCTGGTGGAACCACGACGGCCGCCCCCCGCTCCGCGACCTGGTGCGGTGGGTGGACCTGGAAGAGTGACGCCTGCGGCCCGAACTGCGCGATTTTTCCCCTCGACTATTCCCACGCTGGCCGAGTTGGCCCGGTCCGTTGACAGGTGTTCAGCACGTGATCATCGTTGATCCGAACGCTGCCTGCTTCGTTTACTTCCGGAGGGCCGATGGATCGCGACCACGAAGACCCGACGGTTCAGGATCCCTATCGACGCACCCCTCCCCTGTCCCTGGAGGGCTCGCGCGAAGTGTTGGACGAGATGGCGCGTCCTCCCGCCGACACCCCGGAGCGGCGTGCCCTGTTCGCCCGGAGACGATCGAGATTACCGAGGCAGCCAGCCCGTAGTACCGTCCTGACAGCATGCGCCGGGACTGCCACCTACGCCAGAGAGGCGTTCAGATGACTGACAACGGGAAGCAGTTCGACTCGTCGGCGAGCCACTCGGCCAGCCCCCATCGCAAGGTGGTCTCGCGGGATGGAGCCGCGATCCGGATTGAGACGACGGAGCTGACCGGCGCGCTGAAACGAAGCCTGACCGGGGGATCCGGGCGCTTCGGTGAACGGAAGAGCCACGAGAGGTAACGCTGAAGAACGGCCCGCCACCTGGCGGGCCGTTTGGTTTTCCGACGGTCGCTGGGCTCTCGATTCCAACAGGTCGCGCGCCCCCGTTTCACCGCGCGCCGAGGTAGCCGATGCCGCGGGCCATGGCGGTGGCGGCGAAGACCATCGAGATCACCAGCGCGGCCTGCACGTAGCTGATGGTCGCCAGCCGCGCGGCAGGGGCCGTGTCGATCTCCACCCCCTTCTTTCGCGCGGCGCGCCAACGGACGAGTGTGACGGCGGGCCAGATCTCCAGCAGGATGATGAGCACGAACAGCCCCATCTTCAGGTGGAACGCGCTGTTCTGCAGGTAATAGCCGGTTCCCTTCTCCAGCCCGCCGAACGCGCGCACCAGCCCGGTGCCCAGCCACAGCACGGCCGCTACGCCCCAGGCGCCGTCCGCCGCGAACGCACGCCCGAACGCTGCCGGGTCCGGCAGCGCCCGCAGGGCCCGCGCCCGCGTCCACACCGCGCCCAGCCCAATCCCCAGCGCCAGCAGGTGCACCGCCGCGAAAATCCATCGCACGATCATCGTGAGCCTCCGTCCCGGATTCCAAAGTCGATCCTCCCTTCCTCGAGGTCCAGCCCACCCGCCGCGGGGACATCGGTCCGTGGCGGGCACCGTCAATCTCCGTCCCCGCACGCGGCGGGGAAAGGCACGCGCGCCGCTGCCGTCCGCCGAGGCAGGGAGGGCACCGCGGGCGAACCGGACACGAGGGTCCCGGGGAGTGGCACGCGCGTTGCTCTCCGCGGGTGTACCCGAGATCCGTATTCCACGCGCCGCCGGGCTGCCCTCGCACGGCACCCGGCGGCACTCGCACCCGGCGCCAAGGCCATGTCCCTGCACCTGTTCAGCACCCCGGTCCAGTGTACGCGCTGCGGCACCGTCGTGGACGATCCGACCGTCGACAAGTGCCCCACCTGCGGCAACCTGCTCAAGGAGCGCCGCGCCCCCCGCCGCCTTGCCGGCGTGGAGACGCGCTACAGCGGCCTGCGCACCCTGCTGGGCGTGCTCCGCTTTTTGGGCGTGCTGGTGCTCATGCTGGGGGGCCTCGTCTTCTTCTCCACCCTGGGCGACGACGGGCTGTCGGGCACCCAGGGCGCGGCCATGTTCGTGGGCAGCATCGTGGTGGCCGTACTGATGTTCGCGGCGGCCGGCGCGTTCGTGCTGATGATGGACATCGAGGAAAACACGCGCTCGTCGTTCCGCATGCAGCAGCGCATGCTGGAGCTGATGGATTCCGGCCGCCCCGAGGGCGCGCCGACCGCGGGGGAGGGGAGCGTGGAGGTTCCGCCCGCCCCCGCCCGCCAGACCCTGTAGGGAGTTGCTGAGACGATGAAGTCGATCCGACGTACCGCCGTCCCCGGCGCGCTGGCCCTGGCGCTGGTGGGCGGCGGTCTGCTTGCCGCCCGGGCCGGCACGCAGACGGGCACCGGCCCCCTGCAGGCCCAGGCCGCGGCCATGGTGCCCAATCCGGGGGAGTGGAGCATCCTGGCCTGGTCGCTGGACCGCAACGAGCCGCTGTTCGCCATCAACGCCGAGCAGCCCATCATCCCGGCCAGCAACAACAAGGTGTACAGCGCCATCTGGGCGCTGGGCGTGCTGGGCCCCGACCACCGCTTTCCCACGGACGTGCTGATCACGGGCCCCGTGGAAGGCGGCGTGCTGCGTGGGGACGTGGTGATCCGCGGCTCGGGCGACCCGGCGTTCGGGTACCCGGAGTACGACAAGGATCCCATGACGACGCCGCGCAAGATGGCGGCGGCGCTGCAGCGGATGGGCGTGCGCACGGTGCAGGGCGGTGTGGTCGCCGACCCGTCGGTGCACGACCAGGTGAACTACGGGCCCGACTGGCCGCGCGACACGGGCAACGGCGCCGCGCGGTACGCACCCACGGTGAGCGGCCTGCCGTTCAACCGCAACATGCTGTGGGTGCGGATGACGCCCGGCCAGGGCCAGGGCTACATGCGCGAGCCGGACGTGCCGGAGATCCCCATCATCAGCAGGGCGAGCGGGGGCGCCAACGCGTACGCCGTGCGCAAGCCGGACGAGGACACGGTGCGCATCCGCGGGGGCACGCGCGGCCGCTTCGGCGTGGGGGCGTACGAGCCGGCGTGGCTGGCGGGCGGCGCCCTGCGGCAGGCGCTGCGCGAGGCGGGCATCCAGGTGACGGGCCCGCTGCGCATCGCGCCGACGCCCCAGGGAGCGGCGGTGGTGCACCGCCACTTCTCCATCCCGCTGATGGACATGACGTTCCAGCTGGGCCGCAAGAGCGACAACTTCTTCGCCGAGCACGTGTGGAAGGCGGCCGTCGCCAAGGCGACCGGCCGCGGGACGTTCGCCGGCGGCGGCGCGGCCTCGGCCGTGTTCTTTCACGACCAGGCCGGCGTGCCGTGGGGGCAGGTGTGGCAGGCGGACGGCTCCGGCCTGTCCGCACAGAACCGCACGAGCGCCAACGGCCTGGTGCGGGCGCTGATCTATGCGCACAAGCAGCCGTGGGGCGCCCGGTTCCACGAGTCGCTCTCCATGGCCGGCGATCGCGACGGCACCATGGCACGCATGTTCGTGGGGCAGCCGGCGGCGGGCAACCTGCACGCCAAGACGGGCTACATCAACGACGTGCGCACGCTCAGCGGCTACGTGAAGACGGCCAGTGGGGAGAACGTGGTCTTCTCGTTCCTGTACAACGGCCGCAACACGGGCGGATCGCGCGGCGTGCAGACCAACCTGGGCAACCTCCTGGCGACCTACCGGCGCTGATCGCCCCCGCTTCAATCGCCCGGAAAGCCGCGAGGCTTTCCGGGCGATGTCGCGCGCCGTAGGTCTTCTTTTGAAGACGTAATTTCCAATCACGCACCATGGAGGAAGCCATGACGAAGAACGTGATCAAGCGCGCCCTTTTCGCCGCCGTTACGGCCGTGTCGCTGGCGTTCGGCACGGCGCAGGCGTTCGCGGCGCCCGCGCCGGCGGATGCCAGGGGCGCGTACTGCCTGTGGCACGAGTGCCGGGCGGAGTGCGGAACGGGGTGCGGCGGCGAGTGCTTCAACAATCTCTGCTACTGCGACTGCTGAGACCGGGGCCGCGGGGGCCCTCACCCGGCCTCGCCCAGGCTCGTCCACCCTCTCCCACAAACTGCGTGGGAGAGGGTGTAGACTTCGAACGGGCGGCACGGCATGGCGCCGGCTCGCGTCGAAGAGCGGCCGTGGTGAGCGCAGGCGAGGCCGGCTTCCGTCGTGGAAGCAGGCCTCGCGTACTGCGGAGCGGATCCTTCGGTGGGCGCCGGGGTGCCGTGGATGGGACGGGTTCGGCGGTGCCTCCCTCAGGATGACATTTCGTCAGATTCGCCAGGCTCTCCTGCCCTACCAGCCCATCCGCTCGCGGAGGCGGGTGACGTGGGCAACGTGGTGGCGGCCGTGCCAGGCGTACATCCCGAGCGTGAAGTCAAGGCGC
>DASQZE010000574.1:0-7096 GCA_035638875.1 Longimicrobium sp. | reverse complement strand
ATCTGGGGCGAGGTGCACGATCCCAACGCCTGGGCCATGGGCGGCGTGGCGGGACACGCGGGGCTCTTCGGGAGCGCGCGCGACCTGGCCGTGTTCGCGCAGATGCTGCTGAACGGCGGCGAGTACGGCAGCGTCCGCATCCTGCAGCCGCAGACGGTGGCGCGGTGGACGGCGCCGCAGGGTCCGGGCGCCAGCCGTGCCCTGGGGTGGGACACCCCGTCCGGCGAATCGAGCGCGGGACGGTTCTTCTCCACGCGCAGCTTTGGCCACACGGGCTACACGGGCACGTCGCTGTGGATGGATCCCGAGCGCGGCCTGTTCGTCATCCTGCTCACCACGCGGGTGAACCCCACGGCGGAGAACAACAAGCACGTGGCGATGCGCCGCGCCGTGGCCGATGCCGTGCAGAGCGCCGTCGTGGATGCGCCGCTCGTGGACTGGGAGGCCCGGCGCAAGGCCGCGCAGCCCTGAGGCTCTGTGGATGATGAGACCGGGTGGATGATGAGACTCGGTGGATGATGATCGGCCCAAAGCCCGTCCGGACACGCTCCGGGCGGGCTTTTCGCATCGGAACCCGCCACCGCGCGGAGCGTACGAGATCGCATTGCGCCAGCGGGCGAACAGATTGTGGACACACTTGACAGGACGGCCGAAATGCACCATCGTCGTAGTCACAACCAGAGGCGAGCTCGCATGACAACGACGCTGACGAACCACCGATACGGCGCCCTCGCAAAGCGCGCGTTCCAGCCACGCCCGCGCACGCCGCGCCGGAACGACCACGAGTACGTATTCAGCAACCCGGTTAACGCGGCACGGCTGCGCCAAGCGCTGGAAAACTCGCTGACTGGACGGAACCTGATTCCGTTTACGATGGAGGAGCTGCGCAAGGAGCTCGGTCTTGAGAGAACGTAGACGAAAATCTCCTGCGGATGGCGATAAAACTGCCGCTGCACCCGCTGGTCAGCGGCAGTTTCGCATGGATCCCCACTGTTTTGACGACCTGCGCTACTGGGTGCAGACGGATCAGAAGACGGCGGAGAGGATCATGAAGCTGATGTCCGAGACGCTCCGTGACCCGTTCGAGGGCATCGGAAAGCCTGAGGCCCTGCGCGGAGCCGGAGGCCTCTGGTCGCGACGGATTACGGATGAACACCGGCTGACGTATCGAGTTACATCCGCCGATGTTCATTTTCTCCAGGCCCGTTTCCACTACTCGAAATGAGCCATTCCATCGCCCGCGGCGCGCTTGCCCGGCTCGCGCTCCCGCCGCGGAGACGCACGCCGAGTCGCAACGATTACGAGTACATGTTCAGCAATCCGGTGAACGCCGTACGGCTGCGACAGGCAATTGAGGACTCGAAAGCTGGGCGGAACATGACCCCGATGACGCTTGAGGAGTTCGAGCAGTGGATGGAACGCGCATGGCCGCCGCGCGTCGGGTCCACAGCCGTCCTGAGCATCCGGCGAAACTCGTCACGATCGCGGCGGACTCTCTTGTGATTCATCTGCCGCAAACCCCTGCTGCACAAGCCTCTCGCCGCTCGTGAGCGATCCGATAAGGCCTTGCTGATTCGCGGTTTGCGGGTGGTGCAGACTCAAAGAAGTTCTTGCGTATGCCCCGTCCGCGGATTACTTTTTGGGCCCGGCGGGAGTCTCTCGCCGGATACCGGGGCCGTCCCCCTCCTGTCCCGGAAAAGATCTCCAATACAAGCCCTGGCCGCAGGGTGCGATGACGCATGCCGTCATCCTCCGCAGCCAGCATCCAGCAGCGGCGGCGATCTGCCGTTCACGGGAGCATTGCGTGCTCCCCCAGCTACGCGAGGTGTGCACATGTCCCATGAGAAGCGCGACGATCTTTCCCCGCAGGAGGGCGAGGGTCCCGTGACCAACCGGCGCGAGTTCCTCGGCAAGACGGCGATGATGGCCGCGGCGGCGGTGGGCGCGCCGGCCCTGCTGGCCGCCTGCGACTCCAGCGCCACGGCGCCCGCCCAGGCCGAGACGCCCACCGCCGCCGGCGCCGCGCCGTCCGCGGTGTCCGGCACGGTGGGCTCGTGCGTGACGCACGTGAGCCGGCAGCCGTGGTGGGCCGTGCACTACACGGTCGCGGGGACCATCGGCTCCACCACGTACGTCAAGGTGCCCACGCTGGAAAAGGGCACGTACGGCTACACGCAGCGCGTGATCACCGACGACTCGCGCATCGGCACGGCGCTGGCGACGGTTCTGCGCAGGGACTACAAGTGGGACAACGGCGCCCTGACGCTCATCGTGCAGGACGGCCGGGGCAAGGCGTGGTCGCGCCGCAGCATCGCCAGCCAGGCGGACCTGGCGTACGCCATGAAGGATGCCCTGGCCACCAACTCGCTGGGCTACGGCGTGCTGCGCGACAGCCTGACCAAGGGCAAGCCGGTGGTGGCGGTCGTGAAGAGCTCCATCATCAAGTACTTCGACAGCGTGGCGTCGGATTACTGGGGCAACCGGCTCAAGCCGGCGCACTGCGCGTTCTCGGGCGTGTTCAACAGCGCCGTGAGCGACATCGCCATCACCACCACCATCTACGACCAGACCCGCTGCTGATTTTTCGCGGGGAGTGGATGTGAAGAGCCCTCCCGGCCGCTGGCCGGGAGGGCTTTTTTCGATCGGTCTTCTACGTTGGCTAGAGCGGATTGCGATCCGGTTTGCAGTCAACGAACCTGAATCAGTTGCCCGAAGGTCCCAAACTTCACGACTCTTCAACTATAAACCGAGCCGAAAACCGCTCTAAGTGTCGAAACCACTTGATTTCCTGAGGGAGGCGCCGCGTGCACTCGCCCGCTGCGCTATCCAGGGCGCCGACTGAAGGATCTGCTCGCCCATGCATGACCGCAGAGACGCAGCGGGATCTTCCCCGCTGCAATAGGGGACGCGCGTGGGGCCGGGGTCATGGCACGCGGAGTAGATCCTTCGGTCGCGCGCAACGGATTGTGCACGTTGGAGTTGCCGGCGTGCGCTCCCTCAGGAAGTCGAGTTGGGTTTCCATCGGGGAAGTAACACCCTCTCAGGAAGCGATTTCGCCAGCGGGGCCGCCGCACTCCAGGACGGCGCGAACGACGAGGTCCACGTGGGGCTCGTGCAGGATGGTGCCGTGGTTGCCGGTCACGGGCACGACCGTCGTGCTCGCCGCCCGCGTGCTCCAGAACTCCTGCGCGGACGAGAGAAGCTGCGCCTCGGCGGAGGCTTCCGTGCGGAAGTAGGTGAGGTGGCCGTCGTATGGTTGCAGTCCGTACGTGGCCTGCGCCTGCAGGTTGGCGCTGCGCACGCGCGTCAGCGCCACGAGCAGCTCCGCGCGCGACTCGGGTAGCAGCCGCGCATCCGCGACCTGGCGGATCATCGCGAGCGCCATCTCCCGCGGCGGCAGGTGGGCCACCTCGTCCACGCGGATGCGATCGGCCGCCATCAACCCCGCGAATCCGCCGATCGTCTGCATCATCACCTCGCCGGCCTCGCGCGGGTCGGCGGCGATGGCCTCGTCCGTCAGCGGCGCCGTATCCAGCAGTGCCAGCAGGTCCACGGCCTCGCCCGCCGCGCGCAGCTGCCGCGCCATCTCCCACGCCACCACCCCGCCGAAGGACCATCCCCCCATCCGGTACGGGCCTTTCGGGCGGAAGCGGCGGATGGCCTCCACGTAGTACGCCGCCATCTCGGGGAGCGAGTCGATGGGCTCCATCCCGTCCTCCAGCCCGCGCGGCTGCAGTCCGTACACGGGCTGGTCGGGCGCCAGGGACACGGCCAGACCGCGATAGCAGATGACGTGTCCGCCCGCGGGATGCACCAGGAACAGCGGCGGCCGCTCGCCGAAGGTCTGCAGGGGGACGAGGGGGAGGCGGACGGCGCGCTCCCCGGCCGCCAGGTCGCGCGCCATCGACTCTACCGTGGGCGCCTGCACGAGCATGGCCACGGGCACGTCCACGCCCAGCTCTCCGCGCAGGCGGGCGACGAGACGGGTGGCCAGGATGGACTGGCCGCCCAGGTCGAAGAAGTCGTCGTGCGCGCCGATGCGCTCCACGCCCAGCACCTCCGCCCAGATCATCGCCAGCCGCTCCTCCATCCCCGGCTTCGGCGGGACGTGCTCCGCGCCGTCCGTCCCCGCGTCCGGCTCGGGCAGGGCTCGGCGGTCCAGCTTGCCGCTCGACGTCCGCGGAAGCGCATCCATCCACGTAAAGGCGGCCGGCACCATGTACTCCGGCAACCGCTCGCGCAGAAAGGTGCGCAGCTCGGCCTGTGTGGGCAGCTCGATGCAGGCCCGTGCGACGGGGTAGCCGGCCAGCTTGCGCGCGGCGCCGCCCTCTCCGCGGACAGCCACGGCGGCGTGCGCGACGGCGGGATGCGCGGCGAGCGCCTGCTCCACCTCCTCCAGCTCGATGCGGTGGCCGCGCACTTTCACCTGGGCATCCATGCGGCCCAGGTACTCCAGCGCGCCGTCCTCGCGCCAGCGGCCGCGGTCCAGCGTACGGTACATCCGCGATCCCAGCGGGCCGTGCGGATCGGGGCGGAACCGCTCGGCCGTCAGCGCGGGGCGGGACGCGTAGCCGCGCGCCACGCCGGCGCCCGCCGTCCACACTTCGCCCGGCGCGCCGATGCCCGCGTGGCGCAGGGCCGCATCCAGCACGTACACGCGCCCCCCCGCGACCGGACGCCCGATGCCCACGCGGTCCGTGAACGGCTCCAGCACGGCGGACGTGGAGTAGGTCGTGTCCTCCGTGGGCCCCCAGAGGTTCACGACGCGCGGCACGCCCGCCTCCGCCAGCGCGGTGACCAGCGGCGGCGGCACGGCCTCCCCGCCCAGCAGGATGCTGCGGATGCCCGGCGGCAGGCGATTTTCGCGCAGAAGCTCGGCGGCGGCGGTGGGCGTCATGGGCGCGGCGAGCACCGTGCGGCCCGGCGGCAGCGCGGCGAGCGCGTTCTCCACGAGCACGACCGTCCCGCCCGCGCACAGCGTGCCGAACAGCTCGCCCACGGACACGTCGAAGGTGATGGGCGTCGAGCCGAGCACGGACGCGCGCTCATCGCCCAGCAGCGTGCCCACCCAGGCCAGCATGGGGGCGGATGCGCGGTGCTCGATGGCCACGCCCTTGGGCCCGCCCGTCGATCCGGAGGTGAAGATGACGTACGCCAGGTCGCCCGGCCCGGCGCGGGGCGCGGGATCGTCGTCGTGGCCGCCGTCCAGCTCCGCCGGGGTGTGAATGGCGATCCCTTCCATCTCCCCTAGCGCCGCGCGCGAGGCGGCGTCCGCGATCACGTGGCGGGCGCCGGAGAGAGCGAGCGCGGCGCGGTGGCGGGGGGCGGGATGCGCGGGATCCATGGGCACGTAGGCGGCGCCGGCCTTCAGCACGCCGAGTAGCGACGCGAGCAGGGCGGGCGTTCGCGCCATGCAGACGCCCACGCAGTCGCCGGGGCCGACGGCCCTCGCGATGAGCCCGTGCGCGATGCGGTTGGCGCGGCGGTTCAGCTCGCCGTACGTGATCTCGTCCCGGCCGCTGACGAGCGCGACGGCGTCCGGCGTGGCGTGGACCTGGGCCTCCCACAGAGCCGTGATCGTATCGTCCTCCAGCAGCGCGGGGCCGCCGTCGCTCCACCCGGCGACCGTCTCGGCCTCGTCCGCATCCGCCAGCGCGACCTGCGAGACCGGCCGGTCCCGATCCACAGAGAACGCGCGGAGGATATTCGCCAGGTGCCGCGCCATCCGCTGCACCGTGGTCTCATCGAACACCTGCACGGGATACTGCAGCGTGGCGGCGAGGCCGGCCCCCTGGCGCTCCACCTGGAACGTCAGGTCGAAGATGGCCGTGCGCGAATCCAGCTCGATCCGCTCCACGTCCATCCCCGGCAGCACGAGCGGCGACGTGCCGTCCGCGAAGGTGAGGATGGCCTGCACGAGCGGCGGCCGGCTGAAGTCGCGCCGCACGCCCGCCAGCTCCACGATGCGGTCGAAGGGCAGCGTCCCGTGCTTCTGCGCGGCTGTCAAGGTCGCGTGGACGCGGCGGATGAGCTCGGCGACGGTGGGGTCGCCGTCCATCCGCATCCGCAGGGGGACGGTGTTGGCGAAGAAGCCGGCCACGTTCGCCAGCTCCGGCCGCGGGCGGTTGGCCAGCAGCGTGCCGACGAGCAGGTCATCCGTCCCCGCGTAGCGCGAAAGGATCAGCGCGTACGCCGCCGCGAGGACGACGTACAGCGTGGTGCCCTCCGCGCGGGCGGCGGTGGTGAGCGCGTCCATGAGCGCCGGGTCGATGGTCCAGGGGTGCTTGGCGCCGTCCCAGCCCTGCACGGCGGGGCGGGGATGGTCCGCGGGCAGGTCCAGCACGTGCGGCGCGCCGTCCAACTCCGCCTGCCAGAACGCCTCGTCCGCCGCCGCCCCCTCGCGCGGCTGCCGCTGGAACGCGGCCCAGTCGCGGAAGCGGACGGACGGCATCGGCAGATTCGCATCATCCCCCGCGATCCGTGCCTCGTACAGCGCGCCGAGCTCGCGCATCAGCACGCCCGCCGTCCACCCGTCCGCGGCGAGGTGGTGGATGCCGATCAGCAGGTGATGCTCATCTGCCGAAAGTCGCAGCAGCGGCGCGCGAAAAGTCTCGCCTGCCGCGAGGTCGAATGTCGAGCGCGCGAACTCGTCCGCCTGGTAGCGCGCCTCCGACGGGGCCCACTCGTCCGCCGGGATCTCGACGATGCGCGGCTCCCATCCGGCTGCGTCGTGCACCGTCTGCACGGGCTCGCCGTCGTGCTCGGCGAACGCGGTGCGCAGCATCTCGTGCCGCGCGACGAGCTCGCGCAGGGCGGCGGCGAGCGCATGGACGTTCAGCGGGCCGCGCAGGTGGTAGCCGAGGGGGACGGTGTAGACGGGGTAGCCGGGCGCCATGAGCAGCACATACCACAGCCGGCGCTGCTCGGCGGAAAGCGGCGCGGGGCCATCGGTGATTCGTGGAATGGGGGGCGCGGCGCGGAGCTTTTCCAGCAGCGCGCGTTTCGCCGGCGACAGCGTGGCGAGGCGGTCGGACAGCTCGGTCATCGGGAGACGGTCGCGCCCGGGCGGGCGCCTGGAGGGAGGGTGCTACGGATG